>NZ_JBSHDN010000038.1:0-41170 GCF_053616335.1 Nocardiopsis sp. NPDC055824 | reverse complement strand
GCGGTGCGTACGCGCCGCGGCGCGGGGCCGGGGCCCGCGAGGTCCGGAAGGACCAGGCCACCACCGTGACCGGGGGCGACGGCGGGGCCACGGGCGCCGAGGTGGACACTGGAGGTCCGTCGAGGCAGTCCGCACAGGGGGTAACCGTGTCACGTCCGCTCACAGTCGTCACCGGCGGCAGCCGGGGCATCGGCGCCGCCACCTGCGTCAGGCTGGCCTCCGACGGCCACGACCTGGTACTGGGCTACGCGAGCGACGAGGGGGCGGCCGCCCGGACCGCGGCCGCGGTGCGGGAGGCCGGCGCGCGCTGCGTCACCGTGCGCGCGGACACCTCCTCGGAGGAGGACGTCGAGCGGCTCTTCGACTCGGCCGCCCCGCTGGGGCGGGTCACCGGCCTGGTCAACAACGCCGGTGTCACCGGCCCGCTGGGCAGGCTCGCGGACGCCTCGGCCGACGTCCTGCGCAGGGTGGTCGACGTCAACCTGCTCGGCTACCTGCTGTGCTGCCGCCGGGCCGCCCGGGACATGGCCGCGCACGGCTCGGGTTCCATCGTCAACGTGTCCTCCGCGGCCGCCACGCTCGGCAGCCCCGGCGAGTACGTGCACTACGCCGCGACCAAGGCCGCGGTGGACGCCCTCACCGTGGGCCTGTCGAAGGAGCTGGGCCCCGACGGGGTCCGCGTCAACGCCGTGGCGCCCGGCGTGATCGAGACCGGCATGCACGCGGCGATGGGCGACCCCGACCGCCCGGCCAAGGCCGCCGCCACGCGCATCCCCCTGGGCCGGCCCGGGCAGGACTTCGAGATCGCCGCCGCGGTCTCGTGGCTGCTCTCCCCCGAGGCCGCCTACGCGACGGGCACGGTGCTGCGCGTCTCCGGGGGCCTCTGAGGCGCCCGGCGCGTGCCCGGCAGCGCGCGGCCGGACGGGCGGGCCGACGGCGGGCGCCCGGCGCGAGGGGGTCTGCGGGCGGCGTGCCGGCCCCCGGTTCCGCCGGTGGCAAGGCGAACCCGCGGCCCGCGGCCCGCCCCGTGAGCTGTACCATCGGGGCCGGATTCTCCCCCTCGTCCGCGTGCTCCCCCGGTCCCGGAGAAAGCCGTGCGACAGGGCTTTCACCACAGACGGAAACGGACGTTCATGGACGCTGACGACACCCAGGTCATGACCAGGACCGGCGAGTTCACCACCACCGTGAGCTGGGAGACCCCGGTCCGCGGTCGGGTCGCCGCGGCGGTGGACCGCCTCTCCGGCCCCCTGGCCGACCTGCTGGAGCGCGACGCCAACGACGGCGACACCCGCATGCTCGTCGCCGACTTCTTCAGTGTCGGACTGAATTTCAGCAAGTACCAGGACATGACCACCGAGTACCGCACGAGCGGCGACTCGATCGACTACGCGATCATGCTGGAGGGCAAGCTGTTCGCCCCCGTCGAGGTGCGGCGGATCGGCCAGGAGCTCGACCAGCGCAACATCCAGATGTCGCGGCGCCTGGCGGCGGACGAGGGCGCCGAGTGGGTGATCCTCACCAACGGCCGCCGCTGGCGGGTCTACCACCTGCGCCCCGACGGCGAGGGCGGCAACACCCCGGTCGAGGTCCTCGACGTGGACCTCCTGGACGCGGACGCCTACCACCGCAACATCGACGCCCTGTTCCACCTCACCCGCGAGTCCGTCGACCACGGCCGGCTGGACGCGCTGCGCCAGTGGAAGGAGGCCGTCGAGGCGGCCCCGCTGGCCGAGGTGCTGCGCGGGGACGCCGTGGTCGCGGCGATCCGCGACCAGCTGCTCGCCGCCACGGGGCACCGGGGCCACGCCGGCGACGCCGAGGAGATCCGCCGCGCCCTGACCGACACCGTCGTCGCACGGGGCCTGCTCCCCGCCGGGGAGTGACTCCCCCGGGGCTCCCCGGGACCGGAGGGGCCCCGGGGAGGCCC
Organism: Nocardiopsis sp. NPDC055824; assembly: GCF_053616335.1. Lineage (NCBI taxonomy): Bacteria > Bacillati > Actinomycetota > Actinomycetes > Streptosporangiales > Nocardiopsidaceae > Nocardiopsis > Nocardiopsis sp. NPDC055824. The sequence goes on along the minus strand of NZ_JBSHDN010000038.1, from coordinate 39,240 downwards.
GGTCACGGCCTTCGTCCGGTTCGCGCCATACTGTCCCCGAACGCATCCGGACGACAGGCGGACCCGGACGGCCCGTGAGCCGGGGCCCGCCGGAGGACCCGTGAACGAGACTCCCCCGACGACCCCGCTCGTGGCCGGCGACCCCGCACAGGTCGGCCCGTATCCCCTGCACGGCCGGATGAACACCGGGGGCTCCGGTGTCACCTACGCCGCCCCGGACGGGCACGGCGGCTGGGCCGCGCTCACCGTGGTCCGCGAGGAGCACGTGGCCGTCCCCGGCTTCCGGTCCCGGTTCGCCCACCACGCCGGCCTGGTCCAGCGGGTGCGCTCACCCCGTGTGGCCCCGCTGCTCGCCGCGGACGGCTCCGCCCCGCGCCCGTGGTTCGCGACCGCGTACGTCCCCGGGCCGACCGTGCGCGACATGGTCGCCACGCACGGGCCGATGCCCGGAGGCCAGGTCCGCGAACTCGCCGCCGGCATCGCGGCGGCGCTGGCCGACGTCCACGCCGCCGGGGCCGTCTACCCGAACCTGACCCCGGCCGGCGTGGTCCTGGGGCCGGACGGCCCGGTGCTGACCGGTTTCGAGGCGCACGTGGCCGCGGCCGACTCGGCGGGCTGGGTCGACCCGGAGTGCTTCACCGGCCGCCTGTCCTCCTCGATCGACATGTTCTCCTGGGGGTCGGTGGTGGCCTTCGCCGCGACCGGCAGGGCTCCGTTCGGCACCGGCGACCCGGACGCGGTGGCGCACCGGCACGAGAACGGACGCCCGGACCTGTTCGGGGTGCCCCGGGACCTGGCCGGCCCGGTCTCGGCCGCGCTGGTGCCGCTGGCGGAGGACCGCCCGGACGCGGCGGGCCTGGCCCGCGCGCTGACCGGTTCCGGCGGGCCCCCGCCGCCCCCCGAGCGGAAACGGTCCGGGACGGGACCGGCCGTCGCCCTGGCCGCGGCGGCGCTGGTCCTGGTTCTGCTGGGCGCGGCCCTGGCCCTGTGGGCGCTGGGTCGCGAAGGCGGGTCGGCCGGGGCCGGGGGCTCCGCCGCCGGCGTGGAGCGGGTGGGGACGCAGGTGTCCGGGGCCGGGGGCTGAGCCCTGGCGGGTCGCCCGCCGCGCCGGAGGGCTCCCTCCGCCGCGGCGGGGAGACCGCGCCCTCCGATGCCGTTTACCCCCATTGACAGCAGTGATCCACGACACAACAATGAATTTGGGAGCGCTCCCAGACCTGTCGACCGCTCACCCCCGGCGGAAGGAACCCCCACAGTGAGACCGGTACGAAGAAACGCCGCACCGGCCCTCGGCGCCGCCCTGGCGCTCTCGGCGACCCTCCTCGCGGCCTCCCCCGTTCAGGCCGACGAGGAACCCACCGAACACATCGTCAACGGAGGCTTCGACGACGGCGCCACCGGATGGTGGGGCAGCCCCTCCATCGCGCCCGAGGTCACGGAGGACGGACGGCTGTGCGCCGACGTCCCCGGCGGAACCGCCGATCCGTGGGACGTGATCATCGGCCAGGACGGCGTCCCCCTGCGTGCGGGCGAGTCCTACACCTTCTCCTTCACCGCCTCCGGGACCGGGTCGCGGCCCGTCCGCGCGCTCGTCCAGGAACCCGTCGACCCCTGGCGCACCGAACTCGACGAACGCGCGTTCCTCACCGAGGAGGCCGCCTCCCACGCGTTCGTCTTCACGGCGGACGAGGACCGCGACGACGCCCAGGTGGCCTTCCAGGTCGGCGGCGCGGCCGAGCCCTGGACGCTCTGCCTGGACGACGTGTCCCTGCTCGACGGCGCCGAACCCCCCGTGTACGTGCCCGACACCGGCCCGCGCGTGCGCGTCAACCAGCTCGGCTACCTGCCCGAGGGCCCCAAGAACGCCACCGTCGTCACCGACGCCGCCGATCCCCTCCCCTGGACGCTGGCCGACGCGGACGGCGCGGTCGTCGCCGACGGCGACACCGTCCCCCACGGCCCCGACGCCTCGTCCGGCCAGAGCGTCCACACCGTCGACTTCGGCGGCTTCACCGAACCCGGTGAGGGGTACACGCTGACCGCCGACGGCGAGACGAGCCATCCCTTCGCCGTCTCCGCCGACCTCTACGAGGACCTGGCCGCGGACGCCCTGTCCTTCTACTACCCCCAGCGCAGCGGCATCGGGATCTCGGACGCGATCGCCCCCGGCTACGGACGCGGGGCCGGACACGTCGGCGTCGCGCCCAACCAGGGCGACACCGAGGTCCCCTGCCATCCCGCGACCCCCTGCGACTACACACTGGACGTGTCCGGCGGCTGGTACGACGCGGGCGACCACGGCAAGTACGTGGTCAACGGCGGCATCTCCGTCCACCAGCTGATGAGCGTCCACGAGCGCGCCCTGCACGCGCCGACCGGCAACCCCGAGCGCGCGGGCGACTCCACCCTGCGCCTGCCCGAGCGGGACAACGGCGTCCCCGACGTCCTGGACGAGGCCCGCTGGGAGATGGAGTTCCTGATGGCCATGCAGGTGCCCGAGGGAGAACCCCTGGCCGGCATGGCCCACCACAAGGTCCACGACGCGGCGTGGACGGCGATCCCGATGCTGCCCGCCGACGACCCCCAGCCCCGTTACCTGCACCCGCCGTCGACGGCCGCCACCCTCAACCTCGCGGCGACCGCGGCCCAGTGCTCCCGGGTCTTCGAGCCCTACGACGCGGAGTTCGCCGCCTCCTGCCTGGAGTCGGCGGAGACCGCCTGGGCCGCCGCCGCGGCCCACCCCGAGGAGTACGCCCCACCGACCGGCGAGGGCGGCGGCCCCTACGACGACACCGACGTCTCCGACGAGTTCTACTGGGCGGCCGCGGAGCTGTACCTGGCCACGGGCGACGACGGATACGAGGACGCCGTCACCTCGTCCGGCCTGCACGCCGACCCCGGGGTGTTCGGACCCGGCGGGTTCGACTGGCGCTACACGGCGCCGCTGGGGGTCCTCCAGCTGGCCTCGGTGCCCAACGACCTGTCCGACGGGGCCCGGGACGCGCTGGTCGAGGGCGCCGGGCAGTACCTGGACAACATCGGGTCCCACCCGTACGGCCTGGCCTACGCGCCCGAGGACGGGGTCTTCGCCTGGGGCTCCAACAACCTCGTGCTGAACAACCTGGTGGTGCTGTCGACCGCCTACGACGTCAGCGGGGACGCGGCCTTCCGGGACGCGGTCCTGGAGGGGATGGACTACGTGCTGGGCCGCAACGCCCTCAACCAGTCCTACGTCACCGGGCACGGCACCAACGACGCGGTCAACCAGCACAGCCGCTGGTACGCCCACCAGCTCGACCCGTCGCTGCCCGCCCCGCCCCCCGGCTCGCTCGCCGGAGGGCCCAACTCGGACACGGCCACCTGGGACCCGGTGACCGAGGCCGACCTGGCGGGGTGCGCCCCCCAGTTCTGCTACATCGACGACATCGGCTCCTACGCCACCAACGAGCTGACCGTCAACTGGAACTCGACGCTGGCGTGGGTGTCCGCGTTCGCCGTCGAACAGCTCCGGTAGCCGCCCGGTCCGGGACCCGGTGACCGGGCCCGGACCGGCCACAGGTCCATCCGGGAGGACGGGGCCCCTCAGGAGAGCGTGGGGCCCCGTCCGACATCCTCCCCCGGGACGTCCGGGGAGGGCCCGGCCGCCGGGGCCGCTCCCCCGCCCGGGCCGGCGGGAGCAGCGCGTCGCCGGACCGCCTACTCCAGGGGCAGCCGCAGGATCCGGTCGTCGCCGTCGCGCGGTTCGCCACGGCCGTCCAGGTTGCTGGTGCCCAGCCACAGCCCGCCCCCGCCGGGGACGGCCACCACCGTGCGCAGGCGGCCGTACTCCCCCTCCAGGTGGGCGACCGGCTCGCCCGCTCCGCCGTCACCGGTGAGCGGCACCTCCCAGAGCCGCTCGCCGCGCAGGCCCGCCACCCACAGGGAGCCGCCCGCGAAGGCGGCGCCGCTCGGGGAGGCCTCCGCGGTGGTCCACGTGACCAGCGGGTCGACGTACTCGTCCCCGCCGCCGGGCCCCTCCACCTCGGGCCACCCGTAGTTGTCGCCCGGCTCGATCAGGTTGACCTCGTCCAGCCGGTTCTGGCCGAACTCGGTGGCGTAGAGGCTGCCGTCCCCGTCCCAGGCCAGGCCCTGCACGTTGCGGTGCCCGTAGCTGTACGTGTAGTTGCCGAAAGGGTTGTCCGGGGCGGGCTCCCCGTCCGGGGTGAGGCGCAGGACCTTGCCCCCGAGGGAGCCGGTGTCCTGGGAGTTCCGCGGGTCCCCGGCATCGCCGGTCCCCGCGTAGAGGAGGCCGTCGGGGCCGAATTCGATCCGGCCGCCGTTGTGGGTGGACGCCGAGGGGATCCCGTCGAGGACCGTCTCCGGCTCGCCCAGGACGCCCCCGTCCGGGTCGTACTCCATCCGGCCGATCCGGTTGTCGGAGTCCGTCGTGTAGTAGGCGTACACGTAGGGCTCCTCGGGGAAACCGGGGTCGACGGCCAGTCCCAGCAGGCCGCCCTCCCCGGACGGGGACACCCCGGGGACGGTCCCGGCGCCGGTGACGGTGCCGTCGCCCGCCACGCGGACGACCTCGGCGGAGTCGCGCTGGGCGACCAGAGCCGAGCCGTCGGGGAGGAACGCGACGCCCCACGGCACCTCCAGGCCGGTGGCGACGTCCTCCGGCTGTCCGGGCTCGGACGCGGTCGTCCCGGGGTCGGTCTCACCGGTTCCGGTGGTCACGCCCTCGGGGGTGCTGCAGGCGGAGAGCAGGAGGAGGGCGCCGAGGGCGGAGAGGGTACGCAAGGCGGGTCCGGCGGTCGATGTGTGCACCATGTCCGCTCCCTTCCCCGTGACGGCCCGTGTACGCCCGGTTCCTCACCCGCGGTCGCGCGTGCTGTTCTCGTGCCCCTCGCGGAGCTCCTCGAACAGGCGGTCCACGTCGGTGAGCAGCGCGCTGTACACGGGCCACCGGTCCCGGTCCCGGTCCTCGCCGAGCTCCTGCCGCGCCCGCTCCACCCCGCGCTCCCCCGCGTCCAGGCAGGCGCGCAGGTCGGCGGAGGCGGAGGAGCGCTCCGGCTCCTCTGCGTCGCAGACGGCCCGGAAAGCGTCGGCCGCGCCGTCCATGAGCTGCGCGAACCCGCTCAGGAAGGCGTCGTCCGGTGCGGGGAACCTCCCCCCGGAGTCGGTCGAGTACCGCAGGGTGCGCACGACGGACCGGAGGTGGCGCGAGGCCCGGCCCAGGGCGGAGATCCAGGCCCGGTACGCGTCCGGGTCGCCCTGGGGCCCGCGACCTCCCAGGGCCCTGCGCGGGTTGAGGCGCACCCGCTCCTCCTGCTTGGCGACCGCGGCCCGCGCGTTGCGCTCGGTGTCGTCGAACCCCTCCGCGACGCGCGCCCAGTGGTCGAGATCGGCCAGGCCGTCGTTCCCCCGCCCGAGCCCCTCGGCCATCTCGTGCGACAGGTGGCGCAGGCCGTCGGCGAAGTCGAGCACCGCGTTCTCGGCGTCGCGGAAGCGGATGGCGGGGGCGAGGACCGTGTTCGTCACCACGGCCGCGCCCGCGCCCACCATGACCATGGCCAGGAGCGAGCCGAGGTCGCCGGGGCTGGCCGCCGTGCCCCCCGCCAGGGCGAACGCCGCGACGACGGGGATCTGGGAGCCCTGCGAGCCGAAGACGGCGGCCTGGCCCAGGACGAGGGCGAACAGGACGAGCAGGGCGAAGATCCACAGCTCGGGGCCCACGGTGAGACCGCCCAGGCCCGCGATCAGCGCGCCCGTCACGACCGCGGCCACGTAGCGGCCGGACTGGAGCACCGACCCGTAGACGCTGGGGCGCACGACCAGGAGGGCGGAGAACGGCGCGAACCCGATCTGCTTCGTGTCCATCAGCAGGGTGCCCACCCCCAGGGCGAGGGTCGCGGCCACGGCGCACTTGAGGATGAGGACGGCGGTCTCGCGCTCGTGTCCCCGCCGTTCGAAGGCCCTGCGCCCCCACCGGCGCCAACGCTCCCCGGGTCCCGTCCGATGCCGCTGCGCCACCCCGTCCCCTCCTGTCCTCGTCCGCCGCCGGGGAGGGGCCCGTTCCCGTGCCCCCGGCCCGGCGGAGCCGTCCCGCCGCGGGCCGTCCCCGCTGTCACCGTCGCTTCCCCCTCCGGCGCTTCCGACACGTCGCGGGGCCCCTCGGCACCGCGGCGGCCCCGTCCTCGCGGCTCAGGCCCCGGGGGCGGTCCCCAGGTAGACGGTGTTCGACGCGGGCGCCTCCTGGTAGGGGCTGGCGAAGGTCACCACCTCGCTGCGCACCCCGCCGAAGGCGAGCCGCAGGACGTCCTCGTAGTCGGCGTCCGGCGGGTCGTTGGACCAGAGCGCGAACACCCCGCCGGGGTGCAGGCTCCCGGCGAGGCGGCGCACCCCCTCCGGCTCGTAGAAGGGTGCGTGGGACGGGTGGAGCAGGTGTCGGGGCGAGTGGTCGATGTCGACCACGACCGCGTGGAACCGGCTGCCCGGGGCCTCCGGGTCCAGCCCCTCCGAGCCCAGGGCCCGTGCGAAGAAGTCGCCGCGCGCCAGCCGGCAGCGGGGGTCGGCGGACAGCACGGCCCCCGCCGGGACGAGCCCCTCCCGGTGCCAGTCGACCACCTCGCCCAGCGCCTCCACCACCAGGAGCGAGCGCACACCGGGGTCGTCGAGCACGGTGAGGGCGGTGTGGCCGAGCCCGAGCCCGCCCACGACCACGTCGTACCCGTCCGGCGGCTCCGCGCCGGGGCCCGCGCGCAGTTCGGCCAGGGCGAGGCGGGCCACCTCCACCTCCGCGGCGGTGAAGGCGCTGGACATCAGGAAGTCGTCGTCGAGCTTGATCTCGTAGACGTCGTCGCCCACGAGGGGGTCCCAGCGGCGGCGCAGGCTGATCACCCCCATCGGGGTGGGCCGGTGGTCGAGTTCCCGGAAACGTGGGCTCAAGGTCGGTGCTCCAGACAGGAGAGGGCGGGTGTCCCGCCCACCGTAGGGGGCGCCGCCCGCCCGGGGGCCGGTTCCGCGCCGGACACGCCTCAGCGGCGGACCATCACGAGCACTCCGCAGGACCAGCCCAGCAGCGGGATCCGCTCCCAGCCCGAACGCGACTCCAGGTCGCCGATCAGCCCCTCCACCTCCAGCCGGTGGCCCTCGGAGTCCGTGCCCCCCGCGTGCCGGGCGAGGTCGGCGACGACGTAGAAGCCGCCCCGGTCCACGAGCGACAGCGCCTCGTCCAGGTGGGTGAACTTGCCCGGCCACGCGTCCGCGAACACCAGGTCGTAGCCGGGGCCGGTGTCGTCCGCCCGACCGGCCAGCCACTCGCCGCCGTCGGCCTCGTAGACCGTCACGCGCGGGTCCACGGTGTGGTGGCGGCGGGCCACGCCGAGGCACGCGGGGTCGTTGTCGACGGTCTCCAGGACGGACTCCCGGTCCATCCCGGCGAGCAGCCACGCGGTACCCGCTCCGGTGCCGGTGCCCAGTTCGAGCAACCGCCCTCCGGGCTTGGACGCCGCCAGGGCCCGGAGCAGGCGGCCGACACCCTCCTCGCAGGACATGGTGAAGCCGATGGCCTCGGTGTCGGCCTCGATCGCGGCCAGGGACGCGGGACGCCGGTCCGGCGCTGTGGTCGCCATGTGGCGGGGCTCCTCGCTGCTCGCCTTGCCCGTCGGGTCGAGGCTACGGCGGCGGGGAGGGCCGGTCCAGCACCCGGACGGGGCGCACGGACCGCGTCGTCCCCGGCGCGCCGGTCCGGACGACCCCCTGCCGCTCCGGCCGGTGCGACGGATTCGTGTCCCGACGTGTGGGCGGACCGTGGAACGGCTAGGGGGTGGGAAACCGGAAGGCACCGAGCAATTGGGAGGCAGCGATGGTCGACGAAACCGGTGCTCCTCCCCGCCGCCCCTGGTTCCGGGGGGCTCTGCGGGGGGTCGTGGGCGCGATGGCCATGAGCGGGATGCGGCAGGTGGCGGTCGGCGTGGGGGCCATCGAGAGGACGCCGCCCGACGCCGTCCTCAAGGAGGGCGTGCCCCTCCTGCTGGAGAGCGTGCCCGAGCACCGCAGGTCGGCCGCCGTGGAACTGGCCCACTGGGGGTACGGCGCGACGGCGGGGGCGGTGTTCGCCCTCCTGCCCGCCCGACTGCGCCGTTCGCGGCTGACCGGGCCGGTGTACGGCGTCGCGGTCTGGGGCCTGTTCGAGGTGGCCGTCGCGCCGGTGCTGGGCCTGGCCCACGCCCGCGGGTCCAGACCGCGCGAGCGGTGGGCGCTGCTGATCGACCACGTCGTCTTCGGGTTCGTCGTCGGCACGCCCCCCGAGGCGGGCATCGCCGGCTCCGACGGCCCGGACGGGGAGCCGGGCGGTGAGCCCCGCGGGGACGGCTCCGGCGCCGGGGGGACCGGGCCGGAGGACCGCCGCCGCGACGCCTGACCGGGCGGACCGGGCCCGGCCGGGAGAGTTTGGGTTCCAGCGGCCGGGCCCTACTCCTGCGCCTTCTGGAGGCGCACATAGGCGAGTTGCAGCCAGTCGGACACCGCCACGGCGCTGAACACCGCTCCCGCGCTCCGGGTGAGGGCGGGAGCGAACACCAGCCCGAAGGCGTAGCCGGTGGCCACCCACTGGGCCAGGCAGAAGGGGCAGGTGACCAGCTCGCCGACCGCCTTGCGCCCGCCCTCGCCGCGCACCTCCTCGTCGAGCTCGGCCGGCGCGGAGGCCCCCCGGAAGCGCGTGAAGAACGACCGCAGCGGGCTGGTCACCGGGTCCTTGGCCAGCAGCCGCGACAGCTTGTGGGTGGTGAGCCCCATCAGCGCCAGGTCCCAGGGCCCCACCGAGGCGGCGGCCCCGCTCCGGCGGGAGCGGCTCGCGACGAGCGCCCCCGCCGCCACCAGGGCCGCGTAGCCGGACGCCACCGCGGCGTAGCCGACGAGCGGCTGGTCGCTGCCCCCGCGGTAGGCCTCCGCCTCCTGCCGGACGGTCTCCTTGACGCTCTCCGCGCCGGAGGTGTCGTCAGTCATCGTCCCCGTTCCTCCTTCGTCTCGTTCCGCCTCCGTTGCCGGACCTGGTGCGGGCCCAGTCGTGCAGCGCCTCCCTGTCGGCCGCCCCGTCGACGTTGACGGCGGCCTCGATCAGCGCGAGGTGCGTGAAGGCCTGGGGGAAGTTGCCCAGCTGGGTGCCGTCCGCGGTCATCTCCTCGGCGAGGAGCCCCAGTTCGCCCCCGCTCCCGCACAGCCGCTCGAACCTCTCCCTCGCCTCGTCGGTCCGCCCGGCGAGGACGAGCGCGGACACCATGTCGAACGAGCAGAGGAGGAAGGCGCCCTCCGGGGTGCCGATCCCGTCGCCGGTCTCCTCGGGGTCGTACCTGCGGATCAGGCCGCCGCCCTCGCCCAGTTCGGCCTCCACGCGCTCCAGGGTGCGAAGCACACGCGGGTCGGTGCCGTCGAGGAAGCCCAGGAGCGGGATCCGCAGCAGCGAGCCGTCCACGTTGGCCGCGCCGTAGGACTGGACGAAAGAACCCGTGGACGGGTCGTAGCCGTGGTCGAGGACGTCCCGGCGGATCGCGCGGGCCTCCTCGCGCCATGCCTCCAGCGGCACCTCGTCCTCCCCGCCGGTCATCTCCGCGAGCTGGACCGCGCGGTCGAGGCACACCCAGGCGTAGACCTTGGAGCTGGTCCAGTGCCGGGGGTCCGTCCTGACCTCCCACATGCCCTCGTCCGGCTCCCGCCACAGCTCGCGCGCCGACTCGACCACGGTGGCGAGCCGGGCCAGCTCGTCCGGCGGCAGGCTCCCGGTGGCGTCCTCGTAGGAGAGGGCCGCGTCGAGGATGTGCCCGTAGACGTCGAGCTGGTGCTGCGAGTACGCCGCGTTGCCGGTCCGGACCGGCCGCGCTCCGCCGTACCCGGACAGGTGGTCCAGGACCTCCTCCTCGGGGGGCGGTTCCTCGTCGACCGTCTCCACGGGCGGGAGCCATCCCTTCGGGCGACCGCACACCCGCAGCAGGAAGCTCAGGTAGCTCCCCGCCTCGGCCTCGTGCCCGAGGCGGAGGAAGGCCAGCACCACGAGGGCCGCGTCGCGGTGCCACACGTAGCGGTAGTCCCAGTTCCTGGTCCCTCCCGGCCACTCCGGCAGGGAGGTGGTGGGCGCGGCGATCAGGGCTCCGCTCTCCTCGTGGAGCAGCCCGCGCAGGGTGAGCGCGCTGCGGCGCACGTGGGTGGCCCCCGCGCCGTCGTAGTCGGTCCGCGCCGACCACGCCCGCCACGCGTCCACCGTCCCCCGGAGCAGGGCGCGTCCCTCCCCCAGGTCGACGCGGCGCTCGCCGTGGAGGTAGTCCAGCGCGAAGACCGCGGTGTCCCCCTCGGAGAGCTCCACCAGGAACTCGGGGCCGCCGTCCCCTGTGAGGCCGGGGCCGGGAGCGCCCGACAGCAGCGGGCCCGACGCCTCCCTCAGGCCCCCGTCCACGCTCTCCCACCGCGGCTCCGAGCGTCCGAAGTCGGGACGGGCACGCAGTCGGGAGCGCACGGAGGCGGTGCCCGCCCTGCACTCGACGAGCCGCACGAGGACGCCCTCGCGGTACAGGCCCTCCTTCCCCCCGGGGGTCCGCACCGCGAGCAGGTCGCGGACCGCGACCTCCACCCCGTCGCCCCGCCACAGGGTCTCCAGGACGAGTGTCTCGTCCACGTAGGCGCGGTCCGCCGGCCGCGCCCCCTGGACCTCCAGGGTCCACTCCCCGCCGCGGTCCGGGTCGAGGATCCCGGACAGGAACGCGGGCCCGTCGAACCTCGGCGCGCACAGCCACGTGACCGTGCCGTCCGGTGTGGTGAGCGCCGCGGTGTGGCAGTCCGAGAGGAAGCCGTGGTCCCCGATGCCCGTCGTCCCCTGCCCCATCGGCCCCTCCCCGTGGTCCTCCCGCCAGCGCTTCCCCTCCGCCTGCCCTGGGAAGGACGGGACGAAACGACACTTCAGAGTCCTGGTGTGCACATAAGGAACCACTGCCCCGGGTAGCGCAGGGGGAAGGTCCCGAGTTCGTGACGGAGGTCGGTATGGAGACCGGGAACGGGGGACGCCGGGTGGCCGTCGTCAGCGGCGCCGGCGCGGGCGTCGGCCGGGCGACCGCGCGGGAGTTCGCCCGCCGGGGCTACGCGGTGGCCCTCCTCGCGCGCGGCGCGAAGGGGCTGGCCGCCGCCGAGCGGGAGGCGCACGAGGCCGGGGTCCCGGCGCTGGCCGTCCGCACGGACGCCGCGGACGCCGCGGCGGTGCGCGAGGCGGCGGCCCGGACCGAGGCCGCGCTCGGCCCGGTGGACGTGTGGGTGAACGCGGCCTTCGCCTCGGTCATCGCCCCCTTCGGGGAGGTGGAGCCCGAGGAGTACCGCCGGGTCACCGACGTCTGCTACCACGGCTACGTCCACGGCACGCGGACCGCGCTGGAGCTGATGGTGCCCCGGAACCGGGGCGAGGTCGTGCAGGTCGGATCGGCCCTGGCCTACCGGGGCATCCCCTTCCAGGCCGCGTACTGCGGGGCCAAGCACGCGGTACGCGGGTTCACCGACTCCGTGCGCGCCGAACTGGTGCACGCCCGGTCGCGGATCAGGTTGACGGAGGTCCACCTGCCGGCGGTCAACACCCCGCAGTTCTCGTGGGTCCGCTCGCGGATGGGGGCGCGGACCAGGCCCGTGCCGCCGGTCTACCAGCCGGAGGTGGCGGCGCGCGCGATCGTGTGGGCCGCCGAGCACCCCCGGCGCCGCCGGTACTGGGTGGGCGCGTCGACCGTGGGCACCGTGCTGGCGCAGCGCCTCGCCCCGAGGGCGCTCGACCTCCAGCTGGGCCTCTCCGGCAGGGACAGCCAGGTCCGGGACGAGCCCGCGCCCGAGCGGGACAACCTGTTCGAGCCCGTGGACGACGTGCTGGACTTCGGCGCGCACGGGGAGTTCGACGACGAGGCGTGGGGCGTCAGCCCCCTCGACGAGCTGAACCGCAGGCGCCGTCCCGCGGCCCTGGTCGGCGCCGCCGCGCTGGCGGCGGGGGCCGCGGTCTACGCGTCCCGCCGGCTCCGGCGGTGAAGGGTTTCGACCGGCACGGCGGCCGGGGTGCCGGGGTGTCCCGGCCGGGGCCGCGGGGCCGGAGTTCAGGGGCCAGGAGCCGGAGGCGGGGCGGGGGCGCGGAGCCGGTCAACGGATCCGACAGGACATGTCCGAGAGCGGGGAGGAAGAAGATGACCGAGCACGACCCGACCGTGGACGACGCGTGGGAGGACTTCCACTCGGCGGTGGACATGACCGGTGAGGAGCTGCGCGAGTGGCTGCTCACCGACGCCTCCGGTGAGGAGGGCTTCCGGCCGGAGCCCGGCCACACGGTGTCCCGGCGGGGCGAGGCGGTCGTGAACCTGCTGTCCAAGCGCCGTGTCGACGTGACGGGGGCCGACGTCGAGCTGATGCGCGAGGTGTCGGATCTCGTCCGGCGGGAACTGGCGGACCCGCACCGCGAGGATCCCGGGTGGCGGCGCCGCCTGATGTCGGTGGGGCACGACCCGCTCAGCCCCGACTCGGCGCGGCCCGACGAGGAGGACCTCGCGTAGCCGGGGCCGGACCCGCCGGTGCGGGGCCGCCCGACGGGGAGTCCGCCCGACGGGGAGTCCGTCCGGCGGCCGAGACCCGGCCCGGTCCCCGTCCGGTGTCCGCCACCACCAGGCACACTCTCGCCCGACCGGATACGAGCCCCGGCAGAGCAGCGGCCGACGGACCGGTGAGGGGCAGGGGTCCCGGAGGGTGACGAAGGGCAGGAAGGCGAAGGGGCGGCGCCCGGTACGGGCTCCGCCCCTCTCCCCGCTCCCCCTCAGCCCTCGCCGTCGGGCCCGCGCTGCCCCCGGTACTGGGAGGCCTGGCGGGCGATCTCGTCCTCCAGGACGGCCCGCTGCCTGACCTTGTCGCTGCGCATCCGCCGGTCGTTCTCGTTGCGGTCGGCCTGCTGCTGGGCGTCCAGGCGCCCCACATCCCGATCTGTGTCCACCTGGAGCTGCTTGCGCCGGATCCGCAGCTTCTCCCCGTGGCGCTCCCGGTGGAAGTCGGCCCGGGCGGTGTACAGCTCGTCGTACTTGCTCGCCCCTCCGAGCACCTTGGTCAGGACCGGGAACAGGTCCACGGCAACCAGCAGGAGCCTCAACAGCAGCACCGCCGCCATGACGTAGAAGTTCCCCCTGGCGAGCTCGCCCAAGGCCTCCATCTCGTCGATGATCCCGTGCTCCCCCTCCGCGGCGGTCCGGTCCGCGACCTTCTCGTCGATCAGCTCGCCGCGCGCGGAGGCGAAATCCGCTGTCGACACCCCCGAAGCGGAAGTGAGGCCCTCCACCTCGGAGTCGAGTTCCAGCAGGTTGGCCTGGTAGGAGGAGAGCCGGCTGTCCTCCTCGAACGCGTCGGCCTCGCCGCGCAGCCGCCGACAGTTGACGCCCTCACCCGCTCGGCCGGTCAGCCCGTCTCCGGAACTGCCGTTGCACTCCAGACGGGCCAGCTCCTGCTTCTCCTCCAGCTGGCCCCGGAGGGAGTCGACGTGTTCCTGCACGCGGTCGCGTTCGGCGACCGTCGCTGCCAGCGCGGACCGGTCGGCGGCGAGAGTGCTGCCGCCGACCGTCAACAGGAACTCCTCCGTGCAGGACGGATCGGTGCTCTGTTCCCCCGACACCGGGTTGCAGCGCTCCAGCGACGACCGGAAGGCCGCCTCCTCCTGCTGCCGGTCGACCCGGATCTCCTGTTCGACGGACGGCCGGAAGACGTAGAGGAGCAGGGGCTCGGCGACGACCACGCTGACCAGCACGGCCAGGATGATCCGCCCCGTGTAGTCGCGGAACCGGTGGCCCTTCTTCACACCGTGCATGGTCGAGAGCATCCAACAGTCGAAGACCAGGATGAGCCCGGCCCAGAACGCGGCGGCGGGGACCAGGAGCGGCCACGGGGTGTCGGTGAACCGGCCGAGCGCGACGAAGACGGCGATCCCGGCCAGGAGGGAGGTGCAGACGACCACCAGCCCCTGGAGGGTGTAGCGGGGGCGTTCCTCGGGGACCTCGTCCAGGAGGTCCTCGTCGACGCCGGTCAGGCGGCGCAGCACACGGCTTGTCCAGGCGCGGAATCTGTACGGACGGCTCTCGGGAGGGAGCCGGGGCTCCTCCGCGGTCTCCGGGCGGGAGCCCGCCTCCGGTGGGGCGACGGTGCTATGCGTCATGGTCGTCCTCGCTCAGGCCCTCCGAATAGGAGCGCCGCCCCCTCACTCCGTTCTCGGGGCCGTCACCGACGGCGGCCTCGCGAGGCAGGACGTGGTCTCCCTCCGTCCTCCCTCCCCCGGAGCGCGGGTCCTCACCGGTCTGCGCGACGATCTCGCCGGTGTCCACGGCGGGCTCCGCCACCGTCTTGTTCCGCTCACCGCTGCCGATCGACTCGGTGCGCATCGGGAACATCTCGGGGTCGACGAAGTCGACGACCTCGGCGGCGGTCATGGCGCCGTCCACATAGTTCTCCCGGATCGCCGTCTGGGCCAACTGGGAGCGGACCTGCATACGGCGGTGCTCGTCCTCACGTGCCCAGGTCTCCCTGCGCAGGGCGAGATCGCGCTCCCACTCCCCCTGGCGCTGCCGCTCCTGCCGTTCGGCCTCCTCGCGCTCCCATTCCCGGGTGAGGGCCCGCTCGCGCTCGGCGGTGATGCGGTGCGCGACCTCGGTCGGGTCGATGCGGCCCTCGGCCAGCGCCAGCATGACCGCGTTGATGGTGTCGTTCTGGACAGCCTCGCTGAGCCCGGCCATGATCGTGCGGGTGTGGTTCGTGACCTTCTCCTTCATCAGGTGGTCGTGCTCGGTGCGGGCCACCTCGACCTCCTGTTCGTGACGGGTGGTGCGCCATGTCCCCCGCGTCTCACGGAGGCTGTTCGGGGTGAGCACCTCCGTACCGACGTACTCGATCCGCATCCCCCGGACCTCGGGCGGCGACAGGTCGATGAACGCCTTGACGTGGCTCCACACCAGCTCGCGGACGTCGTTGATGTCGGCCAGCCTGAGGTTCTGGGCGATCTGCGGCAGCTTGTCGTAGCGCCTCATGTAGCCGGTCAGGAAGCGGTCGGCGTCTCCCCGGCCCTCGCTGACCACGGTCACCGGGTCGATGACCGTACAGGCGAAGGTCGTCCGAACCTCGAACTCGTCGTCCTCCGCGGAGGGGATCGAGAGGACCACCACGACCGCGACGTCGTGTCCGACGTCGACCAGGCTCACGTGGTCCGCCTCGACGACGCGGTTGTCGTCGAGGGCGAGACCGCCCCTGTCCACGTGGAACGCGCCGCCGCTGCGGTAGACGCGCACCTGATGGGCGGCGGGTTGCGGCAGTTCGGAGGCCTCGCGGCGACGGCCGCGCAGGTTGAGGAATCCCTGTCGGGCCGGAGCGCCCAGGGCGCGTTCCTCCACGACCGGATAGGTGGCGGGTTTCATGTCGTCGTCACTTTCGTGAGGGGGTCTGGGCCCGGGCCTGCGCCCGCGCCGGTCGGGGTGTCGGTGCCGTCCCCGAAGACCCCGGCGAGGATCTCCAGGACGGCGTCGGTGGAGGGGTCACTGCCCGCGCAGCGGCGGACCGCGCTGACGAAGCTGGTCCGGAACCCGGTGCGTTCGTCCGGCCGCAGCATCGGTACAAGGGCGAGGAGCAGGTCGCGCGCCGTGCCCTGCGCGTCTGCACCGTTGCGCTGGAGCGCCCTCAGGGTGCGCCACAGGGCCTCGATCGACAGGCGCCGCACAGGGCGATGACGGACCGTCTCCACCCACAGGCAGGCCACTGTGGGGATCTGGTCCGGGGCGAGCATGAGGTGGCGGGCTATCGCCGGGTCGGCGCCGAGGGCTTCCCTCCCCTGTCCGTCCTCCGCCGCGAGAGGTCCCGCGGTGCCGTCCGGGCCGTCGCCGGGTTCGGCCGGGGACCGGCCGTCGCCGTCCAGGGCCTCTCCGGTACCCGTGTCGTCGGGCCCGTCGTCCTCGTGGGCCGGGGGCGGCCCCCCGGTGACGGGTTCGCTTGTGGGGACCGTGAGGGCGGAGAAGACGGCGATGATCAGCAGTGTCCGGTTGATCCGGTCGGAACCGAAGCGGCGGATGTCGAGCAGTCCGTCGTCGAGCCTGCGCAGCACGGCCCGTCCGTTGCCGCCCCTGTCCACCAGGCTGCCGAAGAGCGTGCCGATGGACTGGGCCGCGCCCAGCCGTCGCTCCGCCGCATCCTCTTCGAGCATCCGGGACCACAGCCGGTTGAAGGCCTCGGTCGGATAGGCCACGCCCAGCTCGCCGCTCCACACGTGGAGTGCCGTCTCGGCCTGCGCCGGCGTGCCGTGGGAGAGCCAGCGGTCCGCGGTCCGCAGGACCACGGGGGCGAGCCCCTCGTCCATGCACATGGACCACAGGACGAAGACGCACGTGTCGCGGCCGTCGCCGTCACCCCTTCTCGACCACCGGTCCAGGTAGAGATCGTGGACCTCCTCGAAGGCGATTCCGGCCAGGGCCGCCAGGCCGCGGGCGAGGAACACCCTCCGGGTCTCGTGACCGACGACCGTCCTGGTCCAGGACTCGACGGCGTTCCAGAAGTCCGCGTCGTAGCGCTCCCACAGCTGACGCAGGACCTCGGCCCGGTCGCCGTTCTCGGCGAACCCGGGGAAGCGCCGGACCAACCAGCCGTCGTCGCGGAGCCTGACCCGGATCAGGCTGTGCCCTCCCGCGCCTCGCCGCCGCCGAAGCATGGGCAGGCGGTCCGGTTCCTTCTCGGTGTCACCTTCCGCCGTACGCCCGGAAGACCCCTCCAGGGGAGCCGTTGACGGAAAGGCCCTGTTCAGACGGTGGTGCAGTCGTTTGGCAAGGATCTCGTAGTCGCGTTCGTGCACACCGTGGAGGAGCGCGAGCGCGGTGGCGTCGGCGACGTCACGCCTTTCCGGGTCGGCGTCGAACCACTCCTGGACCCGGGTACGGGAGGAGGACCGCAGGACGCCCTCGACCGCTGCCTGTGGGTCCTCTCCGGCTGCGATCCCCTCCGCGACAGCCACGACGTCGGCGAGTGACCGGTCGTCCGGGAGGGCGGCGGCGGCCTTCTCGGCCGCCTCCGGCACGCCGGGGTCACCACCGGGGTCCGTGCCTTCCTCCCCCGGGGCCCGTGCCCGCAGGTGTTCGTGGAGGACGTCGACCACGCGGGGGCGGGTCCAGGGGACGGAGGGCGCCGTCCTCCCGGTGGGAACACCCCGGTCGCAGGTGAGGACGAGGTGTGCCCCGGCGTTGGCGACACACCCGAACAGCACCGACCACTGGTACTCGTGCTCCGCCGGTGAGTCCCACCGGTCCACGCCGAACCAGTCCAGGACGATGTAGCCGCGGCCGGACACGAAGTCGCGGTCCGCCAGGGACTCCAGGGTCTGGCTCGGCGGGAGCACAGTGATCCCGCCGTCGGAGAGCCTCGAGAGGAGGGAGATCGCTCCGGTCCTCTTACCGGTTCCCGCCTCCCCTGTGAGGACGAGGACGGCCCTGTCCGCCAGGAGCTCGGCTGCGGCCGTGTAGCCCTCAGGGGTGGCGAAGGCCCGGACGGCCTCGCTGATCTCGTGGTCCCGCATGGGGCCGGTGACCGATGGGCGTGGGGAGTCCGGTTCCCCGGGCTCCCCCGCCGCACCGAAGGTACCGTTCTGGGCGTTGACCATGCCGTAGAACACGTTGGTCACCCGGCTGGGGATCTCTGTCCACGGATCGGTTCGGTCGCGGGGCCCGTCGTCGGGCCCGCTTCCCTCACGCTCTCCGGGGCCTGACGGGGCGTCGACGGGGGGACCGTCACCGGGAGGCGCCTTGCCCGGGGTCTCGGAGGCACCGGGCTCCCGGTCCGCCTCCCCCTGCCGCCTCCGGTCGGCCGCCTCTTTCTCGCGCTCGGGGCCCTTCCCGCGCGGTGACCGCCCGGCCCCGGCGGAGCGGGCGGCCCGACGCTCTTCGCGCGGCCGCTCCGCCGCACCGTCCGGCCGTCGTCGGGGGGCCTCGTCGGGGTGTTCGTCCACGTGCCCCCCTAGTGGCGGACGCCGAAGACGGCGTTGGAGGCGTCGACGTTGCCGTGCATGACGTTGGTGACCGCTGGGGAGTCTCGTCGCTCCGGTCCGGCCCCCGGCTCCCCGGGCCGGGCGGACCGCTCCGCCTCCGGGGCCGGGGAGGGAGCCGGGCCCGCTCCGGAGGTGGTCGGGGAGAGGGCGGTGGCGCCGCCCCCGAAGGCCCCGGGCCTGCGCGGGTGGTGACCGGGCACGTGCACCCAGACCGGCTCCTCGTACTCCTTGTTGCGGACGGTCGTGAGGACGAAGTCCTCGGGGCGCAGGCGTGTGTGGCCCTGGGCGACGACGTCCTGGTGGACGGGGGCGGTCACAGCGACGACGAGGTCGGCGCCCGAGCCCGAGAGGACGTCGCGCAGGGCGTCGCTGTCCACGACCCGGGCAGCGGTGACGATCCCATTGCCGGAGTAGCCGGCGGTCGGCGAGGACACGGCGGACCCGTGGTGGATGACCATGCGCAGTCGCAGGCGCCCCGCCTCGGTCCGGTTGTGGTTGTGGCGGCGCAGGACGTAAGCGACCTCGGGAACGTAGAGGTCGAGCAGGCGGGGCTCCTCCACCGTGGTCGGCAGGACCGCCATCTCTCCGTCGCCCGTGGTCGAGACGTGCCACGTCCCCCGATCGAGGCCCACGCGCTCGGCCGCCGCGGTGAGCAGGACGGGGATGGCCTCCTGGATCTGGTGCTGGGTGAGCTCGTCCGAACTCCCGTAGCCCTTGGCGTCGACCGTGACGATGAGACGCCGACCGAAATCGGGTGTCTGTGTCATTTCCTCACTACTTCCTCATGTGAAATCGCGGAACGCTGCCAGTGTGGTCCGCAGCGCGCAGGCGAATCCCTGACCAGTCGGCAATCCACCCGCTCCACCGGCGTGAGAACCGGCACACAGCGGAACACGGACCAATCGGCCATCCGAACCACCAGGGGGGAGTGCAATGGAGGTCGTTTCTCGCACCGAAGAAGGGATGGCAATGGAATCTCGCAGGGAGGACGTTATCGACTCAGCCCTGGCCGCAGTGGCGTTTTTCCAGAACAACGTCTCCCAGGCCGACACGAAGATCGGTTTTCTGTGCGCCGCCCAGGCGGGGTTCGCCATGGCGCTCGTGAACGGCGAGGGCGTGTCCGAAGGACATCCGATCACCTCGGCTTTATCTCTCCTGGCCTGCGCGTTCGCCTTCCTGGCATCGGGCTATCACCTGGTTTTGGCACTGCGTCCGAGAACGCTTTTCCGCGGTGGCGGGAGGATGGTCATCGGTTTTCCCCGCCCGAACTCCGCGCGCCCGTTGACCGCGGACGAGGTGTGGCGCATGGCAGAGGTCTTCTCCACCATTTCCAGGGCCAAGAACCAGCACATCCGGAGGTGCATCCCGTGGCTGGCGTTCATGCTCGTCCTGGTCGTGGCGAATGGTCTGGCGGGAAGACTCACCCCCTGATGCACTTCATCCCTTTTCGTACACCGCGTGCAGTCTGTCCATATCGATAATCACGACGTGGCGGTAACGCGTCTGCAGCAACCCCTCGTCGCGGAACCGCCTCATGGCGTTGCCGACGGCGTCCGTGCGGGCCCCGATGAGCTTGCCCAGGTCGGTCTGCGACAGCCGCACCCCCAACTCGACGCCCTCGGGGGAGCGGATGCCGTGCCGCCCGCCCAGGTCCACGAGAACGCGGGCGAGGCGGGCGTCCACCTCGTAGCCGACGAACTCGGCGCGGTGCCGGTCAGCGGATTCCAGACGGTCGCCCATGACCGCACCGACCGCCTCCCAGGCGTCGCGGTGCCCGTCCAAGAAATCCCGGAAGACCTTGTACGTGTAGGAACGGACGGTCATCGGCGTGCACGCCATGACGGTGGCGCTGGCCCCGCTGGCGCGAAACATGCCCATCTCGCCCACGACGTCGCCGTGCACCCGAATGCCGAGCATCACCTCGGTACCGTTGCGCAGTACCGAGGTGACCTTGGCGAAGGCGGGCTCGCCGGCCTCGGGAGGGCTCAGGAGCAGGATCATCTCCCTGTTCTCGCCCTGACCGATCAGCACGTCGTCGGCGGACAGGCGGCGGGGCGGGGCCAGAGCCAGCAGCCTGGTCGCCGTGTCGGCCCCCACCCTCGCCATGAATGTCCCGGCAGGCCAGTGGTTCGTCGTCATCGTGGCTCCTCCCAGGACCCATGATGCCCGCCCGCCTCTCAGGAGAGGGGTGATTTCTCCGGTTCCTTCTCCCCGCGCCCGCCCAGGACGAGGACCCCTGCCGCCGCCAGGGCGGCGACCCCGGCCAGGGCGAGGGCCACGACGTGGAACGCCTCCGTGAACCCCTCCCCCTCCAGCCGGCCCCCGGTGAGCGCCGCGAGGACGGCTCCCGCGCAGGCGAGGGCGACCGTCTCCACGGTGATGCGGGTCGCGTTGAACACCCCGGCGGCGACCCCGGTCCGCTCGACGCCCACCACCCCCATCGCCATGCCGTCGACGGTGCCGTTGGTGAGACCCACACCCACCCCGATCAGCAGGAACGGGAGCAGGAGGGTCCACGGCGTGGCGTCCGGACCGAGCACCAGCAGGCCCGCGGAGCCCGCTCCGCACAGGACCAGGGCGCCCGCCACGACCGCGGTGTGGGGCAGCCGGGCGGCCAGCTCCGCCCCCAGCGCGGGCAGGAACAGCGTCGGCCCCGTGAGCATCAGCAGCCACAGTCCGGCCTGCGCCGCTCCCAGGCCCACCACCGCGATCAGGTACGAGGGCAGGTAGACGAGCAGGGGGACGAGCACCGCCATGAATACGGCCGCCGCCAGGGCGTACGCGACGAACCTCCGGTTGTCGAGCAGCGCCACGTCGACCAGCGGTTCGGGGCTGCACCGTTCGACCAGGACGAAGGCGGCCAGCAGCAGTGCGGACACCGCGAGCCCCGCCAGCACCACCGGCAGGCCCCGTGCGGGGCCCTCGACCAGGGCGGCGATCAGGACCGCCAGCGCCGAGGTGAACAGGACCGCGCCCGGCCGGTCGACCGGCCTCCCGGTGCCGCGCGCGGCGGGCATCAGCGGGACCAGCGCCAGGGCGAGACCGGCGACCACGGCCGGGGCGGCGAACGCGGCCCGCCAGCCCAGGGTGTCCACCAGCAGCCCGGCGACGGCGGGGCCGAAGGCGGTGCCCGCGCCCAGCACAGTGCCGAGGAGGCCGAAGGCCCGCGCACGCGCGGGCCCCTCGAAGGTCGCGGCGAGCATCGCACCGCCCCCGGCGACCGCCGCCGCGGCGCCGACGCCGCCGACGGCGCGGAACAGGTTCAGCACGGCGACGTCCCGCGCGAACAGGCACAGCAGGCCGGCCGCGCAGAAGAGGAGGACCCCTGCGGCGTAGACGCGCCGACGGCCGACCGAGTCGGCCACGGACCCGGCGCACACGAGGAACGCGGCGAAGCACGCGTTGTAGGAGTTGACGACCCACTGGAGCGCGGTCGGGCCGCCGCCGAGCTCGGCGCCGACGGCGGGCAGCGCCACCGAGGCGCCGGTGATGGCCAGGGGGAACGTGAGGGTGGAGAGGAGGACGGCGAGGAGGACTACCCCGCCGCGTGCGGGTGGTGTGGACAAGTCGGAGGCTCCGGGCGTTCAGGAACGGAGCCGGGGCAGCACGGAGGGCCGCACCGGCGTGGTCGCTGATGCGGCGGAGGACTCTGGGGTCGGCCGCCGCTAGGCGGCCACGTCAACCGATTCGGGCACGGGCCGGACACTAGCCGAGCCCTGCCGCGGACCGCCACCGGTTTTCGCGCCTCTCCACCACGCCGGGCGGGGCCGCCCTGTCCTTACTCCGGTCACGTGGGCGGTGGAGAACCGACTCAGTAGAAGCGGAGCCGTGTTCTGAGGCGTTCGGCGAACTCGCGGACCCCCGCCTTGGCCAGGTCGTCCGAAAGGTCTTCCGGTGTCTTGGGAGGGCGGCGCTTCTCCCTTGCCAGTCGAACGACGGTCGTGACCACCTCTCTCGGCAACTCGTCCAGCAACTCGCAGAGGTAGGTGTCGGGGTCGACGATCCGCAGACCCAGTTCCGCCAGTGGCGCCGTGGGAAAATCGCCTCTGTCCCAGGTGAGAAGCATATGGGCCTGTCCCGCGAGCGCGGCGGCCATGTGGTGGCGGTCGTCGGGGTCGCCACCGGGCATCGTGTCCGTCAGGGAGGCGTAGTCGTCCTCGGGAACGCAGCTCTCGGAGAAGTACTCCCTGATCGCCGAAGTGATCGCCTCGGCTGAGCCCTCCGAGCGATGGTGTTCACGGACAATCACCCTCTTCCACTCCGCCAGGAGCCTCTCGGTCCAGATCACCTCGTGGACCATGTCCTCGGTCAGTGCCAGGAGAAGATCCATGACCGAGAAGGGGAAGAGCACGTTGGTGTCGACGAAAATCCGGGACATGTGGGACCTGGCACTCAGTAGGGCAACTCGGCGGACTCGATCTCTTCGGCGATCCGCCGTCTACCGGTGCGCCGTTTGTCCCTCCGTTCCTGGAACTCCAGGACATCGGCGAGTCGAACGACCCGGTGCCGGCTGCCGGGCAGGCGTTCGGACGGAATGTCCCCCGCATCGAGAAGACGTGAGACGAAGGGTCGCGACAGGCCCAGCAGCTCTCCCACCTCCGTGGGGGTCAGACTCGCCTCGGACGCCAACACCGTGACGGCGTGTCCTTCCGAGAACTCGTTGGCCGATGCCAACAGGATCTTCACCAACGATTCCGGCAGGGTTACCTCGGAGTCGTCGGACAGCCTCAGCACCAGCCGCGAACCGCCGTCAGCGGCACCGTTGACGACTCGCTCGGCCATCAGGCGGTCTTCGACGCCGGGCTCGACCCGGGGCGCACGACCCAGCACACTCGATCTCACCATCTCGGCCTCCTGTCACCGAACTCATGATATCTGAAATAAGTGTAACCACAGGGCGTTCTCGACAGCTCGTCGACCCACGGCACAATCGATGCGACCTGACACGGCCGTGTCGCTCGTCGGTCTGACACGGCCGTGACGGCGTCGATGCGGGCCTACAAGAACCCGAGGAGGCCACAGCCGATCGCACCGGCCAGGACAGCCAGGCCGTGGCTGGCCACAGCCCAGCCGATGCGGCGGCGGGGTTTGCGGTGGCTCGCCGGGCGGCGCGGCAGCGAACTCGTCCCGGTACGGGAAGCCGGGACTCGCGGCGGGGCCGGTTCTCCAGCGGGAAGAGACGGCCCTCCGGCCTCCTGGGCGGCGATCGCCAGATCCATCCACGGGGGCACCGCGCCGTGGACCAGGCTGTAGCGGACACGGGGGTCGTCCCCCATCTGGGCGAGGACGGCCCGCTCTCGCGGGGTCCGCCCCAGGGACGCGAGCGGGGGCTCGACGGGGCCGCCCGTGTGGGCACGGCGGTGCTGGTGCCCTCGGGACGTGTGAAGGGCCCGCCCCACGCAGGAGCCGGTGGAGACGGCCATCGGACGTCTCCACCCTGGGAAGGCAGGGAGAACTCGGCCCACAGGACGGTTCCGAGATCCTCGCAGAACGGGAAGTCGACCACTCGACCGGTACCCCAGCGGGTGGCGAGGTGGTGGACGATCAGCAGGCCGCGTCCGCGCTCGGCGTCCCGCCACTCCTGGGCGGTGCGCTGACGGGGGATGCTCGGTCGGGTGCCGGTGTCGCGGTAGCCGTCGTCGATGACCGACAGCCGAACGGTGTGGTCGTCGGGGCTGGTCAGGGTGCGGATGACCCGGCCGTCCTCCTCTCCGAACCTGGAGTGGTCGCACGCGTTGGCGAACATCTCGCTGGCGCACAGGACGATCGCATCGGCCTGGTCCGGGTCCAGGTCCGGGAGCCGGGAGAGGTCCCGGCGCAGGTCCGCGCGGACACGGGCGGTGGTGGCGAGGGTCCCGGGGTACAGGCGGGGTTCCCACCGGCGCTCCGGCTTGTCCACGGCGGGGGCTTCGGGGGCAGGGCGGGGCGGCAGAATGAACATGCCACGATCTCCTTGTTCAGGGGTGTGGGTCGTCGGCCGTGCCCTGGGGGTGTGACATCACCCGCCAGGGCTTTCGCGTGCCCGGCCGGGGCACGTGCGCGTGGATCAGCGGTTCCGGCTCGCGGCCGGTTCGGTGATCAGCGAGTGCGTGCCACCCGTGCCGGAACCGGCGGTGATGGCCTGCCGCTTGGGCGGTTCCTCGAAGCGCTTCGCGGCCTCCTCGATGAGGCGCAGTGACGCCTGCGCGGACAGGGCCACGCTCTGCAGGGTGGCGAAGAGGTCCGTGTCGCCCTTGATCTGCTTGGCGTCGGTGACGGTGTGGCCCGGCCCGCGCGGGTGCGGGGTGTAGGCGAGCGTGTGGCGGGGCGAGAAGGACAGGGTCCAGGACGCGCCGCGCAGGCCGGGGTGGTGGGGGAGGCCGTCGGGAACCACCTGGACGATCACCGTCTCGGAGGCGGCGAGCTTGCACAGGTGGCGGAGCTGGTCGTGCGTGGTCCTGGCGTCGGAGACGACCCGGGCGAGTGCCGCCTCGTCCACCACCAGGCAGTGGAACGGGGGACCGTACGAGGTGGAGGACACCCGGCGGACACGCGGCCGGTCCCTGATCACCAGGCGGGTCTCCATGGGGCGTTCCACCCGGTTCAGGGCTCGCGCGTACTCCTCGGTGAGGAAGGGGTCGGGGAGGACGAGCGGTGCGTAGTAGCGCATCTGGTTGACCTGCTCGGTCAGGGCGAAGATGTCCGCACCGGCCTGGAGGGAGGTCGTGATGCGGGTCTGCGCCCAGGCGTCGAGCAGGACGCCCTCCGCTTCGAGTTTCTCGTCCAGGACGATCGCCGCACCGAGATCGGGGACGTGGGAGCCCTCCTCGATCAGGCCCAGAGTGCGCACGGAGAAGAGGCTGTGCTCGGTCACCTCCTCCGGGGACACCCCCGCCTTCTCGCGGGCCACCCGGACCCGGGCACCGAAACGCACCCATGGGTCGGAGCCCACCCCGCCCATGTCCGCACGAGCATGTATCCGCCGTTCACCAGCCATGACAGCCCTCCTGGAAGAGACGTACAGGCCCACCCGGATGCGCAAGGGACGTTCGGAGCTACCGAGAATCTCCCGAACACTCACACCGAAGCGCAACAGGTGGAATACTCACTGTGAACAGGAGCCCTGCTTGCCAGGAGAAAGTCAAGTAGAATTTCCACTTAAGCACAAAGAACCTGGTGGCAAGGCAATCCAAAGCGGACCTTAGACAGCAAAAGGGATAGGTGATCGACCTTGACGACTCCCGGACCACGCGTTCTCCGCCTTCAACTGGGCAGGGAGATCCGACGACTTCGGGAAGGCGCCAACCTGACGCGGGATGACCTCGCCCGAGCCCTGTCGTGCGGCGCGTCCAAGGTGAGCAAGATCGAGTCAGGTTTCAGCACGGTGACTTCCACCGAGACGAGCAAACTCGTGAAGCTCTTCAAGCTCAGTGCTGACGAGGCTGCGACCTTCCGCGACCTGGCTGCGTCTGCCCGCAAGCGCGGGTCCTACGGCAAGGTCCTGGACTTCGCCCGTGGATACGTGAGCATGGAGGCCGATGCCGGTGAACTGAAGTTCTTCTACGAAGAGCTGGTGCCAGCACCGTTCCAGACACGCGCCTACGCCACTGCGGTCTGCTCAACCTCGGTGACCATCGCACCCGCCGATATCGACCAAGTCGTCCAGGGCAGGTTGGAGAGGGCGTCGATCCTGACCGACGCCTCACCACCGAAGGTGGCGATCATCCTCGGCGAAGGTGTTCTGCATCGAACCATCGGTGGCGTCTCCGTTCTCCGGGAACAACTTGAACACCTCCACGGTCTCGCACAGAGACCGCACATCGACCTGCAGATCCTTCCGTACAGCTCTGGAGAACACGCCGCTATGGGCACCGGCTTCACACTCTTGAACCTGAGGGAGGTAGAAGCGACATACGTCTACTTGGAGGACCTCACCAGCTCCGATTTCTGGGACCGTCCGCAGCACACCGGAGTGTACGAACTGGTCTTCAACAAGCTCCAAGTAGCGGCGCTGGGCAAGCGTGAGAGCATACTTCTCATAGAGGACAGCATCAGAGCCTTGAATGAGAGGAACCGCTGATGTCTCAGCAGAACCGGGCGTCGGCTCCGTGGCACAAGAGCAGCTACAGCTCGGGAGCCCACAACTGTGTTGAGGTCTCCGAGGGGTCGCTCACCGGCATGCGCGACACCCAGAACCGCGACCAGGGCACCCTGACCTTCGACTCCGCCGAATGGCACGCGTTCCTCGGCAGCGCGAAGGGCTGACCCGGTACCGAAGGGCCGCGCCACCGGGCACGTCCCTTCGGTCCTCTGGAGACAGGGCCGAGGCCCCATCGGTCCGGCGCCCCACGGCTGCTTGCCGGTCCCGTTGCAGAGCGGGCACGGGATCCGGTCGACCTTCCCGTCCCGGGACTGCGTGATGGTCTTCCTCCCGTGGCAGGTGGAGCAGTTCACCTCTTTGCCGTGGTCACCCACGTGCGTCTCCTTCCTCACCGCGCCAGGTTGCGCGGCTGGTCCAACCAGACCTGCCGGCCTTCGGCGTCCACGGTGAGCCCGAACCGCTCCAGTTCCGGCTCCCCCAGACCCACCCACGCCAGGTAGGCGGCCTCCATCTCCGACCACAGGTCACGGGGCCCGTACTCGGTGACCTCCCCCGCGCCCCCGTCCCCCAGGCGAATCGCCAGGGCGTACGCGCCTGTCACCGGGTCGTGCAGCCCCACCCGGTCGTCCCCCTCACCGATCCCGTTGACCACGACCCCGGGCAGCAGCGCGGCCACCACCATTTCCAGCCCCGGGCCCGCACTCGTCACCACCATCGGGTCCAG
The DNA here is from genome assembly GCF_053616335.1 of Nocardiopsis sp. NPDC055824. Taxonomy (NCBI): domain Bacteria; kingdom Bacillati; phylum Actinomycetota; class Actinomycetes; order Streptosporangiales; family Nocardiopsidaceae; genus Nocardiopsis; species Nocardiopsis sp. NPDC055824. The sequence continues at coordinate 12,402 of NZ_JBSHDN010000038.1, read as the reverse complement.
CCGCGCCTCCGACTCACGCGACTCCCCCTGAGGGGAGGGATATCCGGGACGCTGGGAGCGCGCCACCATGAACGCCGTTCCGCCGTGGAGCCGGCCGATCGCCCGGCCTCCCGTGGCCCTGAGCCTGAGCTTGTGGCCCCGGACCTGCACGGGTGACCACGGCGCGACGATCACTCCCCCTGGACGGATCTGCTCCACCCAGGCGAACGGCACCTCGCGCACGGCGCACGTCACGTGCACGCGGTCGTAGGGAGCCCCCTCGGGGAACCCGGCGAGCCCGTCTCCCACCACCAGGCTCGGCCGGTACCCGGCGGCTTCGAGGTGGTCGGCCGCGACCTTGGAGACCTGCTCGTCCACTTCGACCGAAGTGACGCTGTCCGCACCCAGACGTTCGGAGAGGAGCGCGGCGGTCCATCCGGTCCCGGTGCCGACCTCCGGGACTCGGCGGCCCGGGTACGGATCGAGCAGAGCGAGGAACTCTCCGACCAGGCTGGGCGCGGTGCTCGAACTGCTCGGCGCACCGGTGCGCACCGTGTCCTCGGACAGTTCCACGGTCCCGTCCGCGATCTGGGTGAGCAGGGTCGTGTCCGCGTAGACGGCGGCCCGCCACCGGTCGGGGTCCTCGGTGCGGTCGACCCAGTACGACGGTTCGTCGCCCATGGGACCCGCCTGGACGGCGTCCGGAATGAAGAACTCCCGGGGCACGCTCCGGAACACCTCTTTCCAGGCCGCGGGTACGAGCACCGCCAGGTCCCCAGGACCGGGTTCGTCGGTCATGCGGACTCCCTTCTCGGTCAGAGTCGTCATGCTCACGACGGTGGCTCCTCCACGCATCGCAGTCGGAGGAACCAAACAGGAGACTATTCCAAGAAACTAGTCACAATAGGGAATAGTTCTGTGACCGCAAAGCAAGGAGACCCGAAGGAGGTCCCGTGAAGGGGAGGGGTCAGGCGTGCTCGCGCGTCAGTTCCGCGAGGAAGGCGCGCGCCTCGTCGCCGTAGATCGCGGCGTCCGCGAAGTACGCGAACATGCGCAGATGGAAATCGATGTCCCTGGCGTCCGTGAGCACCCGGTGCGTCGTGAAGTTCTCCACCGCGACCTCGCGCTCGTCACGGATGTCGAAGCCGTTGTTCGGGAACTCGGGAACCTCGACCCTCCACGGAAGCAGGCCGAGGCGCACGTTCGACAGGGTGGAGAGGTTGGCGAGGCGGTCCATCTGGGCGGTCATGGTCGCCGTCCCACCCATGCGCCAACGAAGCGCAGCCTCCGTGATGACGAAGTGGAAGCTCCTCTCGGGCTGGAACAGCGCCGACTGCCGGTCGAGCCTGGCAGCCACGGCCCGGGCGACGTCGACTCCGGCACAGGAGAGGGGGCGGCTGAATACGGCCCGCGCGTACTCGGCCGTCTGGAGCAGCCCCGGAACGGTGCTCGGCTCGAAGACCCGGAGGAGGGTCGTCGAGGACTCCACGCGTTTGATGCCCCGCTGCTCGTGCTCCAGTCCGCGCTTTCGCAGCATGCGCAGCGAGCGGTAACGGTCGTTCAGCTCCGCGACCCGCGTTTCGAGGGCGAGACGCTCGTCCCGGCCCGGTCGATACAGCCCGACCAGCTGCCGCACGTCGTCCGAGGAGGGGGTGGCTCTGCCCATCTCGATCTTGGAGATCTTGGACTGGCTCCAGCCGAGGCGCGTCGCCGCCGTCACACCGGACATGCCGACATCCGTGCGGAGTCGGCGGAGGTCCTCCGCCAACTCCGCACGGATGCGTTCAAAGGATTCAGGTGTGGCCATCAGTCCCTGTGGTACTGCGGATGCGCGCTCCAATACTCCCTGAAGGGTACGGCCTGGCCGACAGCCAGATCGCGTTGGGCGCGGTAGTGCTCCAGATCGGGCTCCACCAGGAGTTCCTTGCCGAGGAATTCGCCGTCGTCCCGGTAGTCCATGCGGACCACATGGGTCTCGTCGAAGAACCAGAAGTCTTCGTCGAGCAGCCCTTCGGGCCGACCGTGTTCGGCGGTGTCGAGGATGAGGATCTCCTCGCCGGCCCGGGAGGTGAAGGTGTACCCCCACTCCATCTCGTAGCGGAGGTAGTCCGCCAGGGGGCCGTGGACGACATGGACCCGGTAACGCCGGATGCCACGGCTCGTCTGATCCTTGACCTCCTGCATGTAGGGAGTGGTGACACCCGCCCTCGGACAGGGTTCCCCTGCGAGGTAGGACTCCAGCGTCGAGGCTTCGGACACCGGGTTGTAGACCGGCAGGGTCTCCAACCCGAAGACGCTCTTGGTCGTCCCGTCGAACAGTTCGTCGAAGCCCGCGTTAGCCAGAGACGGCACGGACCCCCCTCAACAACTCGGTGGGCACCTCGACCGCGGACTCGCCCTCAGGAAGGCCGATCTGCTTCAGGGCTTGGGGGTCGGAGAGTACGTAGCCCTGGACGACGAGGGTTCCGCGATCGGTTTCATAGACAGCCGGACAGCTCCTGTTCTCGCATCCGTCGGTGATCTTCGTGAGTTTCGAGGGGTCTCCTCGCTCGAAGGGAGCCGACACGGAGAGAGTATTCCCGCAAGCAGGCAATGTAAAGGAATAACCCACACCAACGCGACTGCCTGTGACGATCGGGTCACCGCTCCCCACCCCGGACGGGTGACAGGCGGGCGGGGACCGCCACGGCCCCGCCCGCCCGGATCAGGCGTCCTGGTGCTTCTCTACCCAGGACGTGAGGGGTTGTCCCTGGATCGCGGCCGCCATCAGCTCCGGGAACACGTCCGGCGTGCAGGCGAACGCGGGAACCCCCATCTCCGCGAGTGCCGACGCGTTCTCGCGATCGTAGAACGGCGCGCCCTCGTCCGACAGGGCCAGGAGGACCACCACCTGGACCCCGGCGGCCTGCATGGCGGCCACCCTCTTCAGCATCTCCGCTCGGACACCGCCCTCGTACAGGTCGCTGATCAGCACGAAGATCGAGTCCGCGGGCTTGGTGATGAGCCCCTGGCAGTACGCGATCGCCTTGTTGATGTGCGTGCCGCCGCCGAGCTGCGTGCCGAAGAGCACCTCCACCGGGTCGGTGAGCTGTTCGGTCAGGTCGACCACGGCGGTGTCGAACACGACCAGCGACGTGCGCAGGGTGCTCATGGACGCCAGGACGGCGCCGAACACGCTCGCGTACACCACCGAGGAGGCCATCGACCCGCTCTGGTCGATCGCCAGGACGACGTCCTTCTGCACGCCCCGGCTGCGGCGTCCGTACCCCACCAGGGTCTCCGGCACGATCGTGTTGTGCTCGGGCAGGTAGTTGGCGAGGTTGCGGCGGATCGTGGCGTTCCAGTCGATGTCCGCCACCCGGCGCGGCCGGTGGGTGCGCGCCGACCGGTCGATCGCCCCCTGGACCACGGAGCGGGTCTTCTGCGCCACCCTGCGCTCCAGGTCGTCCACCACCCGGCGCACCACGGCGCGGGCGGACTCGCGCGCCTCGTCGGGCATGACCCGGTTGAGGGACAGCAGGGTGCCCACCAGGTGCACGTCGGGTTCGACGGCCTCCATCATCTCCGGCTCCAGGAGCAGCTGGTGCAGGCCCAGCCGGTCCATGGCGTCCTTCTGCATCACCTGCACGACGGAGGTCGGGAAGTACTCCCGGATGTCGCCGAGCCACCGTGCGACCCGGGGCGCCGAGCCGCCGAGGCCGGCGCTGCGCCGGCCGTCCCCGGCCCCCCGGTCCGCGTCGCCCCGGTTGTACAGCGCCTCCAGCGCGCCGTCCATGCCCTGGTCGGCGGCGCTCAGGCCGCCCGCGCACTGCGCCTCGCGGCCGAGGACCAGCCGCCAGCGGCGCTCCCGCTCATCCGTGACGCTCACGTGTGGCTCCTTCCGGTGGTGAGGATGGCCAGGGCCGCGGCCAGTGCGGGGGCGGCGCGTTCGACGTCCACGTCCGCGCGGACCGCCGCGGGGCCGGCGGCCGGGGCCGCCCTGCCGATCCGGGCGGCAGCCGCCCCGATCTCCCGCCGCTCCGGCCCCTGGAAGGACCCGAAGGTGCGCCTCAGCAGCGGCAGCACGACGGTGAAGCGCTCCTCGGGCAGGCCGAGCAGCCAGGTGTCGATCAGCCCCAGCAGGTGGTCGTCGTGCACCAGGATCAGTCCGCTGCCCCGGAGGAACCCCTCCAGCCACGCGGCGGCCGTCGCGGGCTCCGCGCCCGGGGACATCGCCAGCCCGAGGCGGCGGCGCAGCTCGTCGTCGTCCACCAGCCCGGCGTCCGACAGCATCCGGTTGACGCGGCCGGCGATCCGTCCGGGCAGGGTGTCCCGCCGCGCGAGGGCGACGAGGGCCGCCGTCCAGGCGGCGGCGCCCTCCCCGCCGAGCAGGGTCGCCGCCGTGTGCGTCTCGTCGATCCGCCCGACGAACCGCTCCGCCGCGTCGTCGTCCAGGCCGTGCACGGCGGGGGCCAGCCCGACGCAGACGCGGCGCAGGATCTGCTCGGCGACGGTGCGCAGGTGTCCGCTCTCCGTCCCGCGCACGTCGCCGTAGCGGGCCGACCGGGCGAGCGGGGGCAGCGCGCCCATCAGGTGGGTGACGTCGCTGTCGGTGGCCGCCCGGTCGGTGAGCAGGGCCAGGACCCGGGGCAGGGCCTCGCCCAGCTCCGCGAACAGGCACTGCTCGGTGAGCGAGGTCAGCTCCGGCAGCGTCGCCTCCCCGGCGAGGTCGACCGCCCTGGCGGCGGCGGCCGAGGCCACGGTGGTCCCCCACCGGCTGGCCTCGATCAGCGCCACGTCCATCTCCGGTTCCCAGCGCAACCGCCACGACTCCCGGAAGGTCCCCTTGTGCCCGCCGTCGGGCGTGCGCGGAACGCCCCACCCCACACCGAGCATCCGCAGCCGGTGCAGCAGCACGCCGCGCCGGCGCTCGTTGTCCTTGCGCAGGTCGAGGTCGAGGTCGCGGTCGAAGGGCTCCGGTTTGAGCCGCAGCCGCTTCTGGGCGGCGACCAGGTCCCGCTGGAGCGGGACCATGGGCGTGGACGGGGGCACCGCTCCCATCCGCTCGCCGATCGCCATCCGCCGGTGGACGAGGGCGGCCCGGGTGGGCTCGCCCTCGCACAGGACGGCGGTGAGCGCCTCGGACACCTCGTCGAGCCCGGCGAGGGGTCGGCCCCGCAGCACGGCGAGGCTCTCCGCGAGCCGTACGCCCTCGATGACGTGCGAGGACGACACGCCCTGACCCTCGTCGCGCAGCATGCGGGCGGCGTCGGTGAGCCAGCGGTGCACCGGGCGGTCCGCGACGGTGAACAGGTGGTGGTACCAGCCGGGCGCGGACACGCCCGCGCCGTAGCCGCTGTCCGAGGCCAGGCGGCCGTGGCTCCACGGCACCCAGGTCGCGGTGACCTTGACCTTGGGCAGGCCCTTGAGCAGGGCGGCGTCGTCCTTGACCGGGTGGTCGGCCAGGTCGCGCAGGGCGGGGGCGTGCCAGGCGCCGCAGATCACGGCGACGCGCTCGTGGCCCTGTTTGAGGGTGGCGCGCAGGGTCTGGCGCATGTACGCCTCACGGCGGGCGTTGCGCGGTTCCTCGGGGCCCGACTCCGCGCGGACCGCGGCCATGGCGTCGGCGATCGCGGGGAACGGGGAGGGCTCCCCGTCGCCGCGCTGCTCGACGACGTCGTCCCACCAGCGTTCGGCGTCGTCGTAGCCCGCGGCCTCGGCGAGGACGCCGAGCGGGTCCAGGCGGACCCGCTCGGGCTCGCCGACGGCCTCCTCGATCCCGGAGCCGTCGGCGCCCTCACCCGGCTCCCCGGCGCCGGCCTCCGTGTCCGCCCCGGCGCCGTGGTCCTCCGCCCCGGCCGTTCGCTCGGCGAGGGTGTGCGCGGCGGGCAGGTCGCAGAAGCGCACCGGGACGTCGTTGGCCACCGCGTAGCGCAGGGCCTCCCACTCGGGGGAGAAGCTCGCGAACGGCCAGAACGCCCATCCGTCCCTCGACCGCCGGTCCTCGACCGCGGCCTTCTCCTCCCCGCCGCCCCCGGCCGGGGCCTTCCTGCCCGCCGCGGGGGCGTCGGCCACGTAGGCCAGCAGCGCCACCGGCGGCTCCAGCTCGCCGACGAGTGCGGTGAGCGCGTCCGCCTCCGGCGGCCCCTCGATCAGCACGGCGTCCGGCTTGATCTCCTCCAGGGCCGCCCGGACGGCCCGGGCCGAACCCGGGCCGTGGTGCCGCACGCCGAGGACGTGCAGCCCGCTCGTGTCCAGTCGGGGTCGGCCCATCAGGCGCCCACCTCACGGCACGCGCGGTAGAACTCGCCCCAGCCGTCGCGGCCGCGCGCGACGGTCTCCAGGTACTCGCGCCACACCACGCCGTCGGACACGCGGTCCTGGACGACGGCGCCCTGGATGCCCGCGGCGACGTCGGCGGCGCGCAGCTTCCCGTCGCCGAAGTGCGCGGCCAGGGCGATGCCGTTGGTGATCACCGAGATGGCCTCGGCCGTGCTCAGGGTGCCGCTGGGCGACTTGACCTTGGTGCCGTTGTCCTCGGTGACCCCGGAGCGCAGTTCGCGGAAGACCGTGACGACCCGCTGGATCTCGGTGAGGCTGGTGGGGACCTCGGGCAGCTCCAGCGAGCGTCCCAGCTGCTCCACGCGCTGGGTCACGATGCGGATCTCGTCCTCCGCACTGTCCGGAACGGGCAGCACCACCGTGTTGAACCGGCGGCGCAGCGCGCTCGACAGGTCGTTGACGCCGCGGTCGCGGTCGTTGGCGGTGGCGATGATGTTGAACCCGCGCCGGGCCTGCACCTCGATGCCGAGTTCGGCGACCGGCAGGGCCTTCTCGGACAGCACGGTGATGAGGCCGTCCTGGACGTCGGAGGGCATGCGGGTGAGCTCCTCGATGCGCCCGATGGAGCCGCGCGCCATCGCGGTCATCACGGGACTGGGCACAAGGGCGGCCTCGGAGGGCCCCTCCGCGAGGAGCCGCGCGTAGTTCCAGCCGTAGCGGACGGCCTCCTCGGAGGTCCCGGCGGTGCCCTGGACCAGGAGGGTGGAGTCGCCGGAGACGGCGGCGGCCAGGTGCTCGGACAGCCACGTCTTGGCGGTTCCGGGGACGCCGAGGAGGAGCAGCGCGCGGTCGGTGGCCAGGGTGGCGACGGCGACCTCCACGACCCGGCGGGCGCCGATGTACTTGGGGGTGATCTCGGTGCCGTCGTCGAGGGTGGCGCCCAGCAGGTACTGGGTGACCGCCCACGGGGACAGGCGCCAGCCCGGGGGGCGCCGGCGGTCGTCGGCCTTGGCCAGCGCCTCCAGTTCGGCGGCGTAGGTCTGCTCGGCGTGCGGGCGGATGGCCTGGGCCGCGTCGGTGCTGATGGCGGAGGTGGTCAACTAGAGCTCCTTGTGCATGTCGAGTCGGAATCGGAGGGTGTCCCGAAGCCGGAGGTAGGCGTCCGCGGTGTCGTCGAACGGGGGTTCGGTGCTCAGGCCGGCGAGGTGCTCGGGGGGCATGTGCTCGGCCGCGGCCTCGCAGACCTCCCGGTAGCCGAAGGAGTCGCGTCCGCGTCCGGGCCGGTGCAGGCGCCGGACGACCTGCTCGGACAGGGCCGCGGTCCAGGGACCGCGGGTGGCGCGCAGCATCTCGCCCCAGCGCTCCAACCCCACCCCGGGGTTGAGGACGCCCTGCACGTGCGCGCAGCGCTCCTCGACCGGCAGCAGGTCCAGGAGCTTCTCCAGCTGGAACGCCCCGCGGGTGTGGGCGTGGGAGCGGTGGGAGACGCGGGGGCCGATCGCCTCCAGGACGGCCCTCGCCCACGCGGTGTCCTCCTGGACGACGACCGCGTTGACGAAGGCGTCGCGCAGTTCGGCGTCGCCGGAGTCGGTGGCGGCGTCCAGGACCCCGGAGGGGCCGGTGCCGAGGAGGTCGGGCCACACGTCCAGCGGGGCGTGGGTGACGAGCGCCCAGAGGCGTTCGGACCGCTCGTTCTTGCCCTCGGGCTGCTGCTGGGGCGCCGCGAGCGCGAGGTCGCGGTGGATGTCGTCGCGCCGGGTGTGGACGGTCTCCACCCGCAGCCCGCCGTTGTCGCCCGCCGACGCGTACTCGCGGACGTGGCCGCGCAGGCGGTGCGCGTGGGCGCTGTCGGGCAGCCGGGTGAGGAGTGACAGGGCCAGGCCCCGCACGTTGGCGCCCCGGTCGTCCAGGGCGTGTTCGAGGAACTCCTCGTCGGCGGGGCCCAGCCCGGTCGCGAGCGCCTCCAGGAGCCGGCGGCGGAGCTCGGCCCTGGCCAGGTCGGGCCAGACGCCCCGGAGGAGCTCGCGGGCCGCGTCGGGGTCGGTGGTCCTCAGCGCGGCGAGGGCGCGTCGCCTCCGGGCGGGGCTCCCCTGCTCCCACTCGTGCCGGTCGAACCGGTCGCCCGGGACGGATTCGCCCAGCATGTACTCCCAACCGGGGTTGAACCGGGCCAGCCAGTGGCCGCGTCCGCCGACGGCCGCCGCGAGCGCGGGGCGCAGCCGGCTGTCGCGCGCCCCCTGGTCGAGGAGGGCGGGGACGCTGGAGTGGGCGGCCCGCCTCCCGCGGGCGGCAGCGAGTTCGAGCCACTCGGGCAGGAGGGGGAGGCGTCCGGCGAGGATGCCCTCCAGCCGGCGCGTGGCGGCCTGCCCCACCTCGGGGCGTTCGTCGGGGGCGTCGGGCGCGACGGGCGTCGCCTCGGCGGGTGTGTACCCGGCGGCGCGGCGGACGGCGGCCAGGGCGGCCCTGTCCAGGAGGGTCTCGGCTCCCTCGGCGGCGGGGGTGGAGGGCAGGTCGGGGGTGTCGGGCACGGCCCGGCGGGAGGTGCCCACGAGGGCGGCGGAGACCAGGCGGTCCCAGGAGTCGACGGCGGTGAGGGGGGCCAGGGGGTCGAGGGGTTCGGTCGTGCCGGTCACAGGGAGACCGCCTTTCCGTTCCGGTCCCACACGGTGAGGGGTGTGAGCCCGTGGGAGGGCGACCACTCGGCGGCGACGGTGGCCGGATGGCCGCCGGTGACCGCGAGGAGGCGCCAGGGGTCGGGGGAGGCCAGGGGGAGGGCGGCGCCGGTCGGGTCGGCGAGGTGCCACCGGTCGCCGCCCCCGGCCGGGAGTGCGGGGGCGGCCCGGTCGAGCACGACCGGCCAGGCGTCCTGCCAGGGGTCCTCGGCCAGGACCGCGGCGAAGGCGTCGAGGGCCTCGGCGACGGTGCCGCCCCCGGGCTCCGGCGCCGGGCCGGTGTCACCGTCGCCCAGGGGGACGACGCGGTGGCCGTCGGGGTAGAACGCGAACTCGGCGGCGACCTCGGTGCCGACCCGGAAGGCGGTGGCGGGCGCCTCCCCGGCGCGGCCGAAGGTCAGGGACAGGGCGGTGCGCCCGGTCCCGGCTCCCCGCAGCCACACCCGGCGTGCGCGCATGTCGTTCTCGGGGGTGGCGACGTCGCGCCATCCCAGGACCCGCCACGTGTCGCGGACCCGCTCGCCGCCCGCGAGGACGTCCTCGGCGCGGGTGGTGATCCCGACCCTGGCGCGGACCGCCCCGCGGGTGCGCTCCCCGAGGGCGTCCCCTGCCCGGTGGCCGACGACCAGCAGGTGGAGCAGGCCGAGCTGTTCGAGCACGCGCTCGGGCCAGTGGTCCCCCCTGGCGGCGGAGGGCAGCTGGGAGACGAGGGTGGAGGCTCCGCGCGCCTTGGCGTCCGTGAGGCGCCTGGCCATGCGGTCCCAGTGGTCGTAGCCCTGCTTGGGCACCTCGGCCAGGCCCGCGTCGACCTGGTCGTAGAGCCAGGTCCGGAGTTCCTCCAGTCCGGCGCCGACGGCCTCCTCCCGCTTCTGGAGGGTCTGCGCCGCCTTGGCGGGGTCGGCGGGCGCCGCGGGGGCCCCGTTCTCGGCCCGGGCCCGGCGGGCCGCGCGGCCGTTGAGCCAGGAGCCCACCCATTCGGGTTTCTCGGTCCGGACCGCCACGTCGTCCTGGGCCCACAGCGCGAGCAGGGCCAGGACGTGCTTGCAGGGGATCTTGCGGCTGGGACAGCTGCACTTGAAGGCGGGGCCGCCGTCACCGTCCAGGTGGACGGCGGCGAGGTAGGGCTTGGAACCGCTGCCCTTGCACTCGCCCCACACGGCGGAGGCGCCGCCGGAGGGGGCGGCGACCACCCCGCGCTCCGGCCAGGACCCGCCCTTGGCCACCTTGATCGCGGCCTTCTGGGAGGAGGGGTCCGGAGCCAGCGCCCATACGTCGTCGGTACTCCATCGATCGCTCACATGGAGAACACTACGGAACGACAGTGACAAATCGGGGTGTTCCGACAGCCCCTCGCACGACCTTTCCCGGGGGCGCCGGCCGGACATCCGGAACTGTCCGGGCCCCGTGGAAGGATGGGGCAGCGGACCGGCCCGCCCACGGCCACGAACCCCCCGTGTGCCACCGAAAACGCATTAACGGCATATAAAATACATTTGTTCTCTCTGGCCGTTTTATCCTGGTGCCGAAAGTCCTGATCCGCGCATTTTTCTGAGGGTGTTGAAAACAGATCTATTACCCTCCTAGAATGCCACGACCAGGATCTCAGCCCCCGGTCGCCACGCCTCCGGGGAATGCGGTCCCGGAACCCGGCCACGGCCCGCCCTTCCCGCCTGCGGCCGAGACCGTCCCCGCTCCCCCTCCCCCGACACCAAAGAAACACAACGTCTCCTCGAAGGGAGGGAAGCGGCTCCCGTGACCCCCGGGTACCGCGACCCCGATGACGACCACCCGATCCGGCGACGAAACCGCCCCGCCCGGAGCCCCCGGCTCCATGCCCCCCCGGGGGTGCCCGGCCGATATCACCCGCCTGTACGGGACCACGCCCGACACCGGGCGCGACGCGCTCTGGGCCGCGCTGCGCGAACGGCACGGCCCCGTCGCACCCGTCGAACTGGAGACCGGGGTACGGGCCTGGCTGCTCCTCGGCTACCACGAGAACCTCACCGTCCTCCAGAACCCGCACATGTTCTCCCGGGACACCCGCCGGTGGCGCGAGGTGGCCGAGGGCCGCGTCGACCTCGCCTCGGCCCGGCCCGCCCTGTCCTGGCGCCCCAACGTCCTCTACGCCGACGGGGCCGAGCACACGCGGCTCCGCGGAGCCGTCGTGGAAGCCCTGGCCAGGGTGGACATGGCCGCCACCTCGCGCATGGTCCGGCAGCTCTGCGAGGAACTGATCGACGCCTTCGTGGCCGAGGGCAGAGCCGATCTCGTCGCCCAGTACGCCAACCCGCTGCCCGTGCTGGTGATCAACCGGCTGTACGGGCTCTCCGACAGCTACGGGCACATGCTCGGCGACCTCACGGCCCTCATCTTCGACGAGGACGCCAAGCGGGGCGAGGACGCCATCGGCCGCGTCCACCAGTACTTCTCCGGGCTGGTCGACCGCAAGCGCGAGCACCCCGGACCGGACCTGGTGTCGTGGATCCTGGAGCACCCCTCGGGCCTGAGCGGGCACGAGGTCGCCCACCAGGCGGCCCTCATCAACAACGCCAGCCACCAGCCCACGACGCACCTCATCGGCAACACGCTGCGCACACTGCTCACGGAGGACCGCATCCGCGGGGCGTACACCGACGCCCGGCTGCCGGTCCAGGAACTGCTGGACCACGTCATGTGGACGGACACGCCCTTCCAGATCCTCCCCGCCCGCTTCGCCCTCCAGGACATGCGCATCGGCAACGCCGAGGTCCGGGCGGGCGACGCCCTGCTGATCGGGTTCGACGCCGCCCACCGCGACCCCGCGGTACGGCGGGGCGAGGACGACGGCACGGGGGTGGCGAGCGGCAGCCGCGCACACCTGATGTTCGGAGCGGGTGCGCACGCCTGTCCGGCGCGCGAGATGGCCAAGATGATCGCGGCGACGGCCGTCACCATCCTGCACGAGAGGCTGACGGGCATGCGCCTGGCGGTCGACCCGGAGGAGTTGCGCTGGACGCCCTCGCCGTTCCTGCGCGGACTGCGCGAGCTGCCCGTCGTCTTCGTCCCGGGCGAGCCCTCCGCCCCGGATCCGGCCGCCGGGGACGAGTCGGCGTCCCGGCACCGGGACGGCCGGCGGTCGTCCGCCGGGGAGGAGGACGGGCAGGAGGGCGACCTGCTCGACCGGCTCCTCCTCTGGTGGCGGGGCCTGCGCGGGTAGGCGCGGCGCCCTCCGGGCCCGTCGTGCGCGGCCGGGCACCTTCCGGGCGCGGGGCGCCGGCCCCGCCCCCGGAGCGGGCCGACGCCGGTCTCACTGTGGCGGCTCATGTTGATGGTGCCGTCCGGTGACCGGCTCTCGGTGTGGACGACGTACACCGGTCGCCCGTGCGGCTCCTCGGTGGAATAGGTCGCCGCCATGATGTCGAGGTGACGGGGCGGCTCCCCCCAGGGACTGGGATCCCAGCGGAGTTTCACCTGGACCTTCGCGAGCCCCCTGCTGACACCGCTCACGGAC
>NZ_JBSHDN010000037.1:0-41636 GCF_053616335.1 Nocardiopsis sp. NPDC055824 | reverse complement strand
CCGCCCCCGCCCCCCGGGGCCCGCGGCACGGGAGGACGGGACCGGCCTCAGAGCCGGACCGGGAGGCTGTCCAGGCGCAGGGCGCCGGGGACGGCCCCCGGCCGGGGGCCGCGCCCGGGAACCAGGGACAGGTCCGGATGGGCGGAGACCAGCGCACCGACGCCGATCTCCCCCTCCTGGCGGGCCAGGGCGGCGCCCAGGCAGTAGTGGACGCCGTGCCCGAACCCGACGTGCGCCTCCCCCGGCCTGCCGTGGTGGCGTGTGATGTCGAACCTCTGGGGCTCCGGGTGGACCCGCGGGTCGCGGTTGGCGCCGCCGATGACCGCGATCGCCCGCGCCCCGGCGGCCACGCGGCCGGAGCGCAGTTCGACGTCCTCGACGGCGTACCTCGCCTTGGCGATCACCGCGGTGCCGCCGTAGCGGAGCATCTCGTGCACGGCCGAGGGCAGCAGCCCCGGGTCCTCGCGGAGCGTCCCCCACTGGTCCGGATGCCCGAGCAGGGCGCGGACGCCGTTGCCGAGCAGGTGCGCGGTCGTCTCGTGGCCGGCGATGACCAGCGTGAACACCAGTGTGATCAGCTCGCTCTCACTGAGGCGTCCGCCGTCCTCGTCGCGTGCCCGGACCAGGGCGCCGAGCAGGTCGTCGGTCGGCTCGGCGCGCCGGGCGGCCAGCATCCCCCTGATGTGCTCGACCATCTCCCCGAGGGCGCTGTTCATGAGTTCGGGCCGGCTCGGGTCGAAGGCGGACAGCCGCTCGCTCCAGGACCGCCAGGCGGGGCGCTCCTCCACGGGGACCCCGACCAGGTCGCAGATGACCGCGATGGGCAGCGGGTAGGCGAAGTGCGGCATGAGGTCCACGACCCCGTCGCCGTCGGCGAGCTCCGGGAGCCGCGCGATCAGCTCGTCGGCGATCTCCTGGACGGCGGGGCGCATCGCGTTGACGCGCCGCACGGTGAACGTGCGCGAGACGAGCTTGCGCAGCCGGGTGTGGTCCTCGGCGTCCTTGTCGAGGAGGGACTCGGTCAGATAGGTGACCAGGTCGGGGTTGATGCCCAGCCCGGTGAGGGCGTCGGAGCGCCTGGCGGTGACCTCTCCGGCGACGTTGGCGGGGTCGAGGACGAACCGCCGGTCGCCCAGGATGGTGCGCACGTCCTCGTCGTCCACGAAGAGCGTGGCCTCCATCGTGTCGACGAACAGGGCCGGCGCCGACCCGCCCGCCGATCGGACCCGCTCGATCACCGGGAAGGGGTCGGTGGCGAACCCGGGTGCGCGCAGGTCGATGAGGTCGTCTCGGGCGGACGGGGGGTTGGCTGTCATGGGCCCTCCTCGGGAGGTGTCAGGTGGTGCCTGGTGTCTGCTTCAGCCGTGCGATCTCCGCGTGCATGCTCCTGTCCAGGGCGGAGAAGATCTCCAGGGCCCTGACCTGGGCCTTGCGCGTGTTCTCCGGTGGTGCGTCCTGCTCCAGGAGCAGTCGGACGCTCTGTGCCATGAGGTCGGCGCGCGTGCCGTGGTCGGGCACGTGCATCCCCTGCTCCTCCAGGACGGGCGGGGTGACCAGGTGGCCGAGGACGAGCGCGTTGTAGGCGTACAGCTGGTCGTCCACGGGCGGGTCCGGGCGCAGGAGCCCGAGGTCGCGCAGCGCGTCCCAGTAGGCCCTCATGGCCCTCTGGCGCTCGCGGACCGTCCCCCCGACGAGGGCGGCCGCGTCCCGTGAGAGGGCCCCCAGGGACTCGGTGCCCCCGGTGAGGACGGCCCGCATCAGCGGTGAGTCGAGGTGGTTCAGGTACAGGGAGCGGGCGACCTCGCTGGGCCGCGCGTTGTCCGGCGACCTGCCCACGACCTCCAGGACCTGCCGCATCAGGCCGAGCTGGGCCCGCATGACCACCGCGAGCAGCAGCGTCTCCTTGGTGGCGAAGTGGAGGTAGACGGTGCCCTTGCCGACCTTCGCCCTCCTGGCGACGTCCTCGACGGTGATCTTGCGGCGCCCCCAGGCCACCAGCAGCTCCTCCGCGGCGTCCAGGATGCGGTCGGCCCTCAGTTCCCGTTCGGCCGCGGCCGCGTCTGCGGCCGGGGAGGGGAGGGTGGAGGCGCCCGGGGGCGTGTCGGTCGACGGGCTCACGATGTGCTCCTGCGAGTCGGGGACGGACGGGATGCGGTTTGACCACGCGTGTTGACGCGACGACCATATCCCCACCCCTCCTCTCTGACTCCGTGACCAGATTTGAAAACTGGTCACATAGTCAAGATAGGCGAAGGAGCCCCCGGGGACAAGGGGTGCACGACACCGGGGGCCGGGCCCGGTCGGGCCCGGCCCCCGGAACGGCCGAAGGGAGCGGGAGGCGCTACCCGGGGGAGCGCTGCCCGTGCGGGACCAGCGTCGCCACGTCCACCAGGGCCTCACCGGGCTCCTCCGGAGAACCGGACAGGGCCGTCTCCACCTGGGACAGCGCACGCTCGACCAGGTCGGGGGCGTCGTGGGGCAGCCAGCGGACCCGGGGGTCGCGGCGGAACCACGACTCCTGGCGGCGGGCGAAGCGCCGGGTCGCCTGGGCGGTGGCCGCCTTCGCCTCCTCCTCGGACATCTCGCCGTCGAGCTGGGCCAGGGCCTGGGCGTACCCGAGGGCGCGGGACGCCGTACGTCCCTCGCGCAGTCCCAGCCCGTCCAGGACACGGACCTCGTCCAGCAGGCCCTGGTCCCACATGCGCTCCACACGGGCGTCGATGCGCTCGTCCAGCGAGGGGCGGGGGGAGGACAGGCCGATCTGCGTGCACGGGTAGAAGGACGTGTGGTCCGGCAGGTTCGCGGTGAACGGCCGCCCGGTCAGCTCGATGACCTCCAGGGCCCGCACGATCCGCCGCCCGTTCCCGGGCAGGATGGTGCGCGCCGCCGCCGGATCGGCCTCCGCCAGCCGGGCGTGGAGCACCCCCGGGCCCACGTCGCCGAGCTCCGCCTCCAGGCGGGCCCGCACGCCGGGGTCCGTGCCGGGGAACTCCAGGTGGTCCAGGACGGCGCGGACGTAGAGCCCGGACCCGCCCACGAGGACGGGGATGACGTCCCTGTCGGCGCAGTCCTCCACGCGCTCACGGGCCATGTCCTGGTAACTGGCCACGTCCGCGGGCTCGCTGACCTCCCACACGTCCAGCAGGTGGTGGGGCACCTCGCGTCTGTCGGCCTCGCCGAGCTTGGCGGTACCGATGTCCATGCCGCGGTAGAGCTGCATGGAGTCGGCGTTGATGACCTCGCCCCGGCGTCCCGTGCGCTCTTCGAGTCGCAGGGCCACCTCGACGGCGAGATCGGACTTGCCCACAGCGGTCGGGCCGACAACCGCGATCACCTTGATCATCCTTCCAGCGTAGTCAGTTCGCGGCCTGCCCCGGCCGGTCCCGGGCGCCGGGGCTCCCGCCGCCGCCCGGGCGCCGGGGCCCGGGCGGGCGGTCGGGGACACGCCGTGACCACGCCTAGGATGGTCGGCATGCGATTCGCCAAGGGCCACGGAACAGAGAACGACTTCGTGATCCTCCCCGACCCCGACGGGGAGCTCGAACTCACGGAGGAGGCCGTCCGCCTGCTGTGCGACCGCCGCGCGGGCATCGGCGGCGACGGCATCCTGCGCGTGGTGCGCACACGCGCCCTGGGCGAGGCGCTCGCGCCGTCCGCGCGTACCGCGGAACGCGCCGAGTGGTTCATGGACTACCGCAACTCCGACGGGAGCGTCGCGGAGATGTGCGGCAACGGCGTGCGGGTGTTCGCCCGCTACCTGGTGCACGCCGGCCTGGTCGACGGCGACGTCTTCGAGGTGGGCACCAGGGACGGCGCCAAGGAGGTCCGGGTCGGCTCCGAGGGCGACGTCACCGTCGACATGGGCCGGGTCGAGAGGCAGGGCACGTCCTCGGCGAAGCTCGCCCGGCAGGTGGTGCACGGCGCCCAGATCTCGGTGGGCAACCCCCACCTGGCCTGTGAGGTGCCCGGCCCCGTCGCGGACGTGGACCTGACCGAGCCGCCCCTGCTGGACCGCGAGGCCTTCCCCGAGGGCGCCAACGTGGAGGTGTACACCGAGGTCGAGCCCGGTGTCCTCGACATGCGCGTCTTCGAGCGCGGCTCGGGCGAGACCCGCTCCTGCGGCACCGGGATCGTCGCCGCGGCCGCCGCCGCCACCCCTGCCGGCGAGGGCGCCACCTGGCGTGTGAGGGTTCTCGGCGGGGAGTGCACCGTGTTCCTGGACTCCGACGGCGCGAGGATGAGCGGCCCGGCCGCCATCGTGGCGGAGGGCGAGACCTCCCTCCTCTCCTGAGGACCGCGCCGCCCCGCGGCACGGCGGTGCCCGGTCCGCGCGCCGGACCGGACACCGCCTGGTTCGCGGGCGACCCCTCAGGGAGCCCGTACCCCGCCCCGGGTCAGGGACGGTCCCCGATTCCGTTGACCCAGCCGGACCACACGAAGGTCCGGTAGGAGACGGTCACGGGGAGTTCGAGGCCGTGCTGCGCGAGGGAGGACTCGCCGGGCTCCTCCTCGAGCAGGGTGACGTCCCGGTAGAGGAGCGCACCGCTCTCGGAGTCGAAGACGTACCGGTACTCGTTGGTCTGCGAGCCCTCGTCGATCCTGATCTGGAACAGCTCGCCGTCGCGTGCGAGGGGGTCCTGGGTGCTGCCCGCGTACTCGACGCCGTCGAACCCGGAGAGCACGCGCAGGGCGGCGGCCCGCTCGTCGGCGTCCAGCGGGCGGTTCTCGTAGAGGTGGTTCAGGGCGTTGACGAGGGCTCCGTCCGCCTCGGGGCTGTCGGCCGGGACGTCGTCATTCCCCCACTCCAGGAGGGTTTGCGCCAGGATGTCCGCGTCGGTGGGCAGGTCCCTCGGGAGGACGAGGCTCTCGTCCATGGTGCTCTCGAAGTCGTCCGACCGGTCGTCGAGGAACTCCCGGTGCTCCTCGACGTCCCCCCGGGTGTCCTCGGCCTCTCCGGCGGTGCTGATCTCGCGCATGTCGCCGCCGGGGCCCTGCCAGTACTGCCAGTCGTAGGGGATGAAGCCGACGCTGTGCAGGTCGTCCTCGCTGGGCTCCTCCCCGGCGAAGCTGGTGACGGTCAGCAGCTCCTGTCCGGTCGAGGAGACATGGGCGACATCGCCGTCGCCGGGTGCGTCGTCGCCCTCCGCGGCCGTGTCGGCGAGGTCGAGGAGCCGCTCCGCGCCGGGTTCGGGCGCGCCCCCGGTGACCTCGATCGGGTCCGGTGGCGCAGCGTACGCGGAGGGGATGCCCGCGGGGCCCCCGCCCGCGGCGCCGACCACCAGGGCGGCGGCGGTGGTGGCGGCGACCAGGGTCGCGGCTCCGGCGAGGACGGGGATCCGGCGCCACAGGGGGCGTCGGGCGGGTGCGGCGTCGAGCATGGCGATGGCCTTCGTGCGTGCGCGTTGGCGGTCGGGGAAGGAAGCGGTCGCCCCGGCACGGGGGTCGCTGTCGTTCAGGAGCGCGCGAAGCGCGGTGACGTCGTCCACGACGCCTCCTCTCTGTCAGGGCTGTCGGAAGCGGGTCGGGCGGTGTCGTCCATGAGGGCCTGGAGCCGTCGGCGGGCGCGGTGGAGGCGGCCCCGCGCGGTCACGGGGGCGCAGCCCACCACCCGGGCCGCCTCGCGGCTGCTCAGCCCCTCCCAGGTCACGAGCATCACGAGCTCGCGGTCGGTGTCGGAGAGCCCGGCCAGCGCGGTGAGCGCCGACTGGCGCCGGATGACCTGCTCCGTGTCGTCCGGTGAGTCCCGCCAGAGCTGTTCCGGGGGAGTGGGGACCTCGCCGCGCCCGCGGATCTCCCGCAGCGTGGCGAGGGTGATGCGGCGGGCACAGGCGTACAGCCAGGGGAGCTCCCTGTCCGCGGGGACCCTGTCGCGCCGCCGCCAGGCGACGACGAACGCCTCGGAGGCGACGTCGTCGGCCAGGTCGGGGCCGACCCTGCGGCGTGCGTAGTTGTACACCGCGTCGTAGTGCCTCTCGAACACCGCGTTGAACTCCGCGTGCCCGGGCGGGTCGCCGTCGTGGCTCGTCACCATCGGCAACTCCTCTCTGTCACCCTCTTGTGTCGCCCGGGCGGTCGTTGTTCGAGGGGGAGGGGGAGAAATCGCGCGAACGGGTGTGATGTGGGGCACATGGGGTGGGATGGTCGCCGGGGTGCGGCGGGGCGGAGGCCGGGAGCGGGCGGGCTCGGTGGGGCCGGTGCGGAGGTGTCGGGGCGGAGGCGGTAGGGCCGGGAGGGGCGGTCCCGGGTGTGGGGCGGGGCGCGGGCACGCCGGAGCCGCCGGGGGTGGGGTCCCCCTGATTCAAGGAAAGCACCTGTTCACCGGTCGGGGACAGCCCCGTCCCGGACCTGTGGACGGGGCACGCCCCGGGTCAGCGCCCCAGCAGCTGGTCGACGGTGAGACCGCGCAGCGACGCGTCGAGGACGCGCGCGGTGTGGGTCACCGCGACCCGCCTCCCCGCGCGCTCCATCGCCGACGCGATCTGGAGCGCGCACCCGGGGTTGCCCGACACCAGCGCGTCGGCGCCGGTGGAGGCCACGTCCCGGCCCTTGCGGTCGCCGAGTTCCCGTGCGGCGTCGGGCTTGAGCAGGTTGTAGACGCCCGCCGAACCGCAGCAGACCTCCTTGTCCGGCAGGTCGGACACGCGCAGCCCCGGAATGTCGGCGAGGAGGGCACGGGGCGCCTGTGTGATCCCCTGGCCGTGGGAGAGGTGGCACGCGTCGTGGTACGCCGTGTGCAGCGGGAGGGGATGGCGCTCGGCCCGCGGGCCCAGGTCCACCAGGAACTCGGTGAGGTCCACGACCTTCGCCGACATGTCGCGCGCGCGACGCACCCACGCGTCGTCCGCGCCCGCCTCGGCCAGGGTGCGGTCGAAGTGCTTCATGCTGGAGCCGCATCCGGCGGAGTTGACCACGACCCGGTCGACGCGCGCCCGCTCGAACACCTCGACGAGGCGCCGGGCGAAGGCAGCGGACTCCTCCGACCGCCCGGAGTGCCCGGACAGGGCGCCGCAGCACCCCTGGGAGCGGGGGACGACCACGTCGCAGCCCTCCATCGCCAGCACGCGCGCGGTCGCGGTGTTGACCTCGGGGAAGAACGCGCCCTGGACGCACCCCACGAGCATCCCCACCCTGGCCCGGGCCCTCCCCACGGCGGGCACCAGGGGCGGGAGCGGGGGAGGGGGCGACGACAGCGGCGGTGCGATGCGCTCCATGGCGGCCAGGGCCGGGGAGATCCGCTCCAGGAGGCCCGAGCGCCGGACGAGGGAGGACGCCCCGGTGGCCCCGTAGGCGCGCAGCGGTCCGCGCATGAGGCGCAACCTGCGCCGGTACGGGAACAGGGAGAAGATCGCGCCCCGCAGCACCCGCTCCCCCCGCGGCCGTTCGTGCTCCCTCTCCACCCTGTTCCGCGTGTGCTCGATGAGGGCGTCGTAGGCCACCCCCGACGGGCACGAGGAGACGCAGGCCAGACACCCCAGGCAGTTGTCGAAGTGGCCGACCGCCGTCTCCGTGAGGACGTCCTCGGTGTGCATCTGGGTCATCAGGTGGATACGTCCGCGCGGTGAGTCCATCTCCTGTCCCCACAGCACGTTCGTGGGGCAGGTGGGGAGGCAGAACCCGCAGTGGACGCAGTCGTTCAACAGGTCGCCGAACACCTGGTCCCGTTCGCGTGGAGCCTCCGGCGGCTGGTCGGTCACGTGCACTCCCTCAGGTCCTGGAAGGTTCGGGCGCCGGGTTCAGGCGCCGTCGGCGAAGCGCCCCGGGGCCAGGCGGCGGCCGGGGTCGAAGGAGTCCCTGACGGCCCGCATCAGCGGCAGGCCGGGGATCTCGCCCCACGGGTCCACCCCGGCGGCGTGGACGTGCGGTTCCGCGCGCAGCAGGGTGGCCGACCAGCCGGGGCGGGAGCGGGCCCCCGCCACCGTGTCCGCCACGGCCCCCGCGGGCGCGCCCGGGGCGAACGAGACGAAGAGCGCGCCGCGCGGCACCGAACCGGTGACCACCGCGTCCGTCCCGTGCGCGCGGCCGGCCAGGGCGCCCAGCGCCTCGGCGGCCTCCGCCGACTCGGCGGGCGGCACGGACACCCGGACGACCGTGCCCTCGGAGGGGAGCAGCCCCCACCCCGCCGGCAGTTCCCGGTCCACCCGTGGCCCGGGCGGCGCGGCGCCCTCCCGCGGCGCGGCCCCGCGCAGGACCGAGAGCACGGTGGCGGTCCTGGCCTCCAGCCCCTCCGGCGTCCCCTCCAGCACGACGCGCAGGCAGGGGCCGTGGTGAGGGACGGCCGGGGACGGCGGGGCCGGGGCGGTGCGGTCGGCGTCGGTCGGGGGTGGTGGGGGGAGACGGGTGGGTTGGGTTGCGCCGGAGGCGTCGGTTGAGGGTGGTGGGGGGAGACGGGTGGGTTGGGCTGCGCCGGAGGCGTCGGTTGAGGGTGGCGGAGGGAGACGGGAGGGCCAGTGGAGCTCCACCGCCGCAGGCACGACCGTGGTCGCGCGCAGGGCGGCCGTGATCCGCTCCGCGTGACCGCGGGAGGCCAGGGGGATGGTCACCACCCGCAGGGCGGGCGGCAGCGGGTGCAGGCGGAAGGCCACCGAAGCGATCACGCCGAGGGTGCCGAGGCCTCCCGTGTGCAGTTTCGCCAGGTCGTACCCTGCCACGTTCTTGACCACCCGGCCGCCGCTGCGGGCCACCACCCCGTCGGCCCGCACGACGGTCATGCCGATGACCAGGTCGCGCAGGGCGCCGGTGAGCAGGCGGCGCGGGCCGGACACTCCTGTGGCGACCATGCCGCCGACGGTTCCGCCCTCGCGCACGGGGTCGACGGACAGGCGCTGTCCGGCGGCCTCCAGCACGGCGAAGAGGTCGGCGACGGGGGTGCCGGCCCCGACCTCGACGACGAGGTCGCCCGCGATGTGGTCGATCCACGACAGGCCGCCGGTGTCGACGACCAGGTCGGCGGAGCGCGGGACCCCGCCCCAGTCCATGGCGGTACCGTGGCCGCGCGCGACGACGGTGAGTCCCCGCCTCCCGGACACGGCCATGATCCGGGCGAGGGCGTCGGCGTCTGCGGGCCGTGCCACGTACCCGGGGACGAGGGTCCCCACGGCGTCGTCGGCGGTCCCCCTCCTCAGGGCGCAGCCCTCGACCTGCAGCTTCTCCGCGGGTGTCACGTGTCCTCCCTCGTCGTCGGAGCCGTCGCTCAGAACTGGTCGGCCCGCCCGGACTCCACGAGCGGGTGCACGCCCCTGCGCACGCCGGGCCGTTCGCCGCACAGGCGCGGCGTGGGGAGCAGCTTGTCCGGGTTGGCGATGCCGTCCGGGTCGAAGGACCGGCGGAACAGGTCGAACGTCGCCAGGTCGTCGGGACCGTACATGCGCGGCATCTTGCACGCCTTGTCCACGCCCACGCCGTGTTCCCCGGTGATGGAGCCGCCGTGTTCGATACACAGGTCGAGGATGGCCCCGGAGACCTCCTCGGCCCTGTCCGCCGCGCCGGGCTCGGTGTCGTCGAACAGCACCAGGGGGTGGAGGTTGCCGTCGCCGGCGTGGAAGACGTTGGCGACGCGGATGCCGCTGGACTCCGACAGCTCGGTGATGCGGCGCAGCACCTCGGGCAGGGCGGTGCGGGGGACGACGCCGTCCTGGACGATGTAGGCGGGGCTGATCCTCCCCACCGCGGCGAACGCCGACTTGCGCCCCTTCCAGATGCGGGCGCGCTCCTCGGGGCCGCTGGCGGTCCGGGTCTCGAAGGAGCCCGCCTCGCCGCACAGCCGGACGACCTCGGCGAGCTGGGCGTCGACCTCCGCGGCGGGGCCGTCCAGCTCCACGACCAGCACGGCCGCCGCACCCTGCGGGTAGTCGCAGGCGACGGCCTTCTCGGCGGCCTCGATGGCGAGCGCGTCCATCATCTCCATGGCGGAGGGCAGCACTCCGGCGGCGATCACCGAGCTGACCGCCCGCCCGCCCGCGTCCATCGACGTGAACGCGGACAGCAGGGTCACGGTCTTCTGCGGGGCGCGGGTCAGGTTGACGGTGATGCGTGTGGCGATGCCGAGCGTGCCCTCGGAGCCGACGAACGCGCCGATGAGGTCGTAGCCGGGGGCGTCGGGGCTCCGGCCGCCGAGGCTGACGAGTTCGCCGGAGGGGGTGACGATGTCGAGGCCGCGCACGTGGTTGACGGTGAACCCGTACTTGAGGCAGTGGGCGCCGCCGGAGTTCTCGGCGACGTTGCCGCCCACCGAGCACACCTGCTGGCTGGAGGGGTCGGGTGCGTAGTAGTACCCGTGGGGGGCCGCGGCGCGGGTGACGTCGAGGTTGGCCACCCCCGGCTCGACGACCGCGCACTCGTTATCGACGTCGATCTCGATGATGCGGCGCATGCGCGAGGTGACGACCAGGACGCCCTCGGCGTGGGGGAGCGCCCCCGCGGAGAGGCCCGTGCCCGCGCCCCGCGGTACGAAGGGGACGCCGCGGTCGGAGCAGAGCCGGACGACGGCGGCGACCTGCTCGGCGGTGGTGGGGAGCACGACGACGCCGGGGACGGACCTGTGGTGGGTGAGCCCGTCGCTCTCGTAGGTGCGTCGCCGGGAGGCGTCGGTCAGGACGCCGTCCTCACCGCAGATGTCGCGCAGCACGGGGACGAGGGCGGCCAGGGCCGCCGGGGTCCGTGTGGCGGGTGCGGTCTCGGTCATGGCGCCTCCCGGGCCGGTCCGGAGAAGTGGGTCCGGGAGCCCTTCCCCGGCTGCGACCTCGCAAGGGGAACGTACGACCGCACCCCCTGCCGTAGCAAGGGGTGCGATGGAAAGTCTCTTCCGTTTTATGGAATCAAGCCCGAACTACGGCATGCGCTCGTAGGCCGGCAGCGTCAGGAAGTCCACGTACTCGTCGGCGAGGGCCACCTCGGAGAACAGCTCCTTGGCCTGCTGGTACAGGTTCTCGTCGTACGCCTCCCCCAGGGACCCCCGGATGGCCGCCAGCTCCTCGTCGATGAGCTGCCTGACGAGCTCGGCGGTGACCTTCTCGCCGCCGTCGAGGGTGACGTCGTTGTGCAGCCACTGCCAGATCTGGGACCGGGAGATCTCGGCGGTGGCGGCGTCCTCCATGAGGTTGTGGATGGCCACCGCGCCGTTGCCGCCCATCCAGGCCGCCAGGTACTGGAGGGCGACGTTGATGTTGCCGCTCAGGCCGGCGAGGGTGACGCCGCCCGGGGTCCGGTCGACGGAGAGCAGGTCCGCGGCGGTCGCCTCGACCTCGGGACGCTGCTTGTCGATCTGGTGGGGGCGCTCGCCGAGGACGCCGTCGAAGACCTCCATGGCGACCGGGACCAGGTCGGGGTGGGCCACCCACGAACCGTCGAACCCGTCGCCGGACTCGCGGGACTTGTCGTCGCGGACCTTGGCGAAGGCGACCTCGTTCACCTCGGCGTCGCGGCGGGACGGGATGAACGCGGCCATGCCGCCGATGGCGTGGGCGCCGCGCTTGTGGCAGGTCTTGACCAGCAGTTCGGTGTAGGCGCGCATGAACGGGGCGGTCATCGTCACGGCGTTGCGCTCGGGCAGCAGGAACCTGCGGCCACGGGTGCGGTGCGTCTTGATGATGCTGAACAGGTAGTCCCAGCGCCCCGCGTTGAGCCCCGCGGAGTGCTCCCGCAGCTCGTAGAGGATCTCCTCCATCTCGAAGGCGGCCGGGATGGTCTCGATCAGGCAGGTGGCGCGGATGGTGCCGCGCGGGATCCCCAGGCGCTCCTGGGCCAGGACGAAGATGTCGTTCCAGAGGCGGGCCTCGAGGTGGCTCTGCATCTTGGGCAGGTAGAAGTACGGCCCCTTGCCCTTGGCGATCTGCCGCCGGGCGCTGTGGAAGAGGTAGAGCGCGAAGTCGACGATGCCGCCGCTCGTCCGGCGGCCGTCGACGAGGATGTGCTTCTCGTCCAGGTGCCAGCCGCGCGGCCGGACGACGACGGTGGCGAGCTCGCCGTCCTCCTTCAGGGCGTAGGTCTTGCCCTGCGGGGAGGTGAAGTCGATCTGCCGGTCGAGGGCGTCGCGCAGGTTGAGCTGCCCGCCGATCATGTTCTCCCACAGCGGGGTGTTCGCGTCCTCGAAGTCGGCGAGCCACACCTTCGCGCCGGAGTTGAGCGCGTTGACGGTCATCTTGCGGTCGGTGGGGCCGGTGATCTCGACCCGGCGGTCGGTGATGCCGGGCGCGGGCGGGGCGACCTGCCAGCTGTCGTCCTCGCGGATGTGCTTGGTCTCGGGGAGGAAGTCGAGGTCGGCGCCCGCGGCGATCTGCTCCTCGCGGGTCCTGCGGGCGGCGAGGAGCTCCTGGCGGCGCCCCTCGAAGGTGCGGTGGAGTTCGGCGACGAGGGCCAGGGCCTCATCCGTGAGGATCTCGTCGAACCGGTCGTGGAGGGGGCCGGTGATCTCGACCCCGTGCGTGGCGCCCATGGAAACCTTCCGCAATACGAAAATAGCTTTTGGTATGTGGAAAACGACGCTACCGTCAGTGCCTCCGCGCGGTCAACGCCGCGGTCCGCGCACATGATCGTGAAGTTTCCCGGCGCGTGAAGGTCCGGAAAACTTCCGCCCGGAAGATCGGGACTTCTTCGGCCAGTATCGACCGGGGGTCACCGGGCGACTCCGCACGGCGCAATGTCGCGTGTCGCACGGCCTGCGATAATTCAGATGCCCCGGCGGCGGCGACCTGCCACCATCGACAGGGCGCCCGTCGCGGCCCGCCCACGGGAAGAATCAGGACGGCGGCCGCGTTGACCCACCTGGAGGGATATGAATACAGCTGACACCCGCGGAATCTCCGAGCCCGGCCACGAGGCCGCAGGCGAGGACGTCTTCCGCGAGGCGATCACCGTCGGGGACGGGGACGACGCGACCCGTGGGGCCGAGGCCGACGGCGGAGACCGCCGGAACGAGCCGAGGAACGCTCCCGACCAGGGTGAGATGGAACTCGCCGAACGCCACGCGCTCCGCCGCGTGCAGGGGCTTTCCACCGAACTCACCGACATCACCGAGGTCGAGTACCGGTCGCTGCGGCTGGAGCGCGTCGTCCTCATCGGCGTGTGGACCAGCGGCACCCAGACCGACGCCGACAACTCGCTCACCGAACTCGCGGCCCTGTCCGAGACCGCCGGGGCACTCGTCCTCGAAGGCCTCACCCAGCGCCGCTCCAAGCCGGACCCGGCCACCTACGTCGGCAAGGGCAAGGCGGCCGAACTCCGCGACATCGTCGAGGCGACCGGCGCCGACACCGTCATCTGCGACGGTGAGCTCACCCCCGGCCAGCTGCGGCAGCTGGAGGACGTCGTCAAGGTCAAGGTGGTGGACCGCACCGCCCTGATCCTGGACATCTTCGCCCAGCACGCCAGCAGCAGCGAGGGCAAGGCCCAGGTCGAACTCGCACAGCTCAGCTACCTGCTGCCGCGACTGCGCGGCTGGGGCGACTCCCTGTCCCGGCAGGCGGGCGGCTCCGGCGGCGGAGGCGCGGGCGGAGGCGTGGGCCTGCGCGGTCCCGGTGAGACCAAGATCGAGACCGACCGCCGGCGCATCAACGACAAGATGGCCAAGCTGCGCCGTCAGCTCGCCCACATGCGCACCGCGCGCGACGTCAAGCGCGACGTCCGGCGCACCCGCGAGGTGCCGTCCGTGGCCATCGCCGGGTACACCAACGCCGGCAAGTCGAGCCTGCTCAACCGGTTGACGGGGGCCGGCGTCCTGGTGGAGAACGCCCTGTTCGCCACCCTGGACCCGACCGTCCGCCAGGCGCGCACGCCCGACGGCCGGGGCTTCACCCTCAGCGACACCGTCGGATTCGTCCGGCACCTGCCGCACCAGCTGGTGGAGGCGTTCCGCTCCACCCTGGAGGAGGTCGCCGACTCCGACCTGATCCTGCACGTGATCGACGGGTCGCACCCCGACCCCGAGAGCCAGATCCGCGCGGTCCACGAGGTGTTCGCCGACATCGAGGCCGCTGAGGTGCCCGAGCTCATCGTGGTCAACAAGGTGGACGCCGCCGACCCGGACGTGCTCAAGGTGCTGCGGACCCGCTACCCGAACATGGTCGAGGTCTCGGCCCGCACCGGCGAGGGCGTTCCCGAGCTGGTCGCGGCGCTCGCCGACGCGCTCCCCGAGCTCGCGCACGAGGTCAACGCGCTCGTCCCGTACTCGCGGGGCGACCTCATCGCCAAGGTGCACCAGGAGGGACGCATCATCAGCGAGGAGCACACCGGAGACGGAACGGCGATCCACGCCTTCGTCCCCGAGCTGCTCGCGGCCAAGCTCACCGAGTACGCGCCCAGCAGGGCCTGAGTACCGCGCGGTCCCCCCGGGGGGCCGCACCCGCCACCGGCTGCGACCGGGGCGCCCCGACCGGGGCGCCCCGGTCCTCGCATGTCGGGGGCCGCCGCAGGCCCGCGGGGCCGGACGGGCGCGGGGCCGAGGCGCACGGTCCGGGACCGGACCGGCGGCGCGGGGGCGCCGGTGTCCTTCGTCACGCCGTCCACTCGCGAGTTCTGCCCCGCGACGCTCGCATTCGTCCCCCGGGAGAGGTGTACACGGAGTCCGCGGATGGACTACGGTTTTGGAGCACTGGCCGCCAGCGGCCCGCTGTCCCCCGACAGCCGACGCTCCTTCCCGCTGTCACGGCACCGCGGCGGCCCCACGGCCGCCTCCTGCCGACCCTGTCGGATCGTTCCAGATACGAGGTCGTTATGTCCGCCCGTGCATCCCGCGACCGTGTACCGCACTCGCGCCGGCGGATCTGACCGACGAGGGCGGAAAACCCCATGACGGTAGTACTCCTCAGCAACATCGGTCGGCTGTGGACCGGGAACGAGATGCTCACCAAGGCCGCGCTCCTCATGGACGGGGACCGCGTGGCCTGGGTCGGACCCGCCGCCGAGCTGCCCCAGCGCATCCCCGGCGTGGTGGACGACCTGACCGACGTCGACGACGTCGTCAACATCGGCGGGGGACTCATCACGCCCGGGCTGGTCGACGCCCACTGCCACCCGGTCTACGCGGGGGACCGCTACGCCGAGGTCAACATGTGGGCGAAGGGCGCCTCCAAGGGCGACATCTTCGCGGCGGGCGGCGGCGTCTCCACCACCGTCACCATCACCCGCGGGACCGACCCCTGGACCCTGTGCAACGCGGTCCGCGAACGCCTGCGGCACTGGGTCCTGACGGGCAGCACCACCGTCGAGGCCAAGACCGGCTACCACCTCACCAGGGACGGCGAACTGGCCGACGTGCGCCTGCTGCGCTCCCTGGAGGAGGAACCGGGGATGCCGCGCCTGCACGTGACCTTCTTCCCCGCGCACGGGGTGCCGCCCGAGTTCTTCGGACGGCCCAAGGACTACGTGGCCACGGCCGCCTCGTGGCTCGGCGACGCCGCCCTGGCCGGTGCTGACGGGGTGGACGTGTACTGCGACAACGAGCAGTTCACCACCGAGGACGCCCGCCTGCTGCTGGGCGTCGGCCAGTCGGTGGGGCTGCGCACCACCCTGCACGCCTGCTCCCGCCCCCGGCACGGCGCCGTGCGGATGGCCACCGAGCTCGGCTGCTCGTCGGTGGACCTCCTGCACGAGACCGACGACCGGGACATCCTGGCACTCGCCACCACGCGGACCCCCGTGGTGGCCTGTCCGACCACGTCCCTGCACGAGCGCCGCACCCCGCCGGTACGGTCCCTGCTCGACCACGGGGTACCGATCGGCCTGGGCACCGACCACAACCCGGGCCTGGCCGGGACCACGTCGATGCCGCTGGTGATCTCCCTCGCCGTCTCCATGTTCGAGATGACCGTCCACGAGGCGCTGCACGCCGCCACCGTGGGAAGCGCCCACTCCCTGGGGCTCCGCGACCGGGGCATGCTGACGCCGGGAAACCTGGCGGACCTGGTCCAGTGGGACGCCGACCACGAGGGCGCGTTCGCCTGGTCGATGGGACTGAACACCCTGCGCGTCTGGCAGGGCGGCAAGACCATCCGCTGACGCCCGCGCCCGTGACCGCTCGGGGCGGGACCGGTCAGCGGACCCCTCTGGCACGGGCGATCTCGATCACGGCGCGCTCCAGCGCGTACTCGGGGTCGCGGCCGGCGCCCTTGATGAGCGCGTCGGTCTCGGCGACCACCGCCATCGCCCGTGTGACGCCCGCGGCGCTCCATCCCCGGGCCTGCTGGCGCAGCGTGCGCAGCTTCCACGGCGGCACCTTGGCGCGCTTGGCGAGATCCGCCTCGGACATCCCGCGCGGGGGCTGCGCGGCCACGGCGATGCCGCGCACCGCGCCTGCCAGGGCGCTGTTGATCAGCACCGGGGCGGTGCCCACCGCCAGCGACCAGCGCAACTGCTCCAACGCCTCGGGCAGCCGGCCCTCGACCGCGCGGTCCGCGACGCTGAACCCGGAGGCCTCCGCCTTGCCGGAGTGGTAGCGGGCCACCGCCGCGCCGTCCACCCGGCCCTCGGTGTCGGCCACCAGCTGCGTGCACGCCGCGGCGATCTCCCTCAGGTCGGTGCCCACCGCGTCCACCAGGGCCTGGGCGGCGTCCGGGGTGATCTGGCGACCGGCGGCGGTGAACTCGCCCCTGACGAACGCCACCCTCTCGGGGCCCTTCGTCGGCCCCTTGCAGTCCACCCGTTCGGCGCCCGCCTTGACCGCGGCCTGCAGCAGTGCCTTGCCCTTGTTGCCGCCCGCGTGCGTGAGCACCAGGTGGACGTCGTCGGCCGGGTCCTTCAGGTAGTCGGTGACGGTCGCGGCCAGATCCTTGACGAGGTCCTGGGAGGAGCGCAGCACCACCACCCGCCGGTCGCCGAACAGGGAGGGGGAGGTGACCTCCACGACCGTGTTCACGGTCACCTGGGAGGGCGCCAGGTCGTGGACGTCCACGCCGGGGTCGTTCTCGCGGACCGCCGCGACGACGGCGGCGACGGCCCGGTCGACGAGGAGCTCCTCGTCGCCGACGATGATCGTGAGCGGGGCGGGTGCAGGCATACAACGAGGATGCCACGAGCCGGGGACGGTTCCCGCCCGGTTCCCGCGGCCGGTCGGCGGGGCGCCGGGGCGTTCCTCCGTCCTTCCCGTCTCCTCGGGTCACCACGTGCGGTGGGGGCGGTTCGGGACGGTTCGGAGCGGATATGTGGTCGGATGGCGACGGAAGGTACGCTTCGGTAACTGTGTGACCTCTGGGCACGTCTGTTACAGTGCACGACACATACCAGCACAGAGGGTGAGGTATGCGAATATTCGCCTTTTTGCCCCCCTCGACATATGGTCTCCGGGACTGTCCCGGCTCCCAGGGGAGACCTGAGACCGGAAATGGCAAGGCAGCGTTGAGGGATCCCGCAATCTCGATACTGTCGGACGCCCGTCGCGTCGGTTCCCCCCGCACCGGGGGCCACGCGCACGGGCGGCCCCCGGCGCCGGCGACGGACCGTCGCGGTGAGACCGGGGGCGGCGCGCGCGTCGACCGCTCCGGAGCACCACCCCCGTTCCGACGCCGGCGCTGAGGCGCCCCCGGCACACAGAGGCCCCCGCACCGCCGGATCCGTCCGAGCCCGGGGGCGCGCAACCCGAACAAGTGAGCACCGACCGGTCCGCGTTCGCCCGGAACCGTGGTCGGGCCGCAGCGGGGCATCCCAGAGGCCCGTGGGCCGCGCCGACCGCGCGGACCCCCTTCGTGGGTCACCGCCCTGCCGCGCCCCCGCCACCCGAACACCTGGAACCGCCCTTGCAACCCCGCCGTATCACCGAAGTCCCTCTGCCCAACGCCTCGGTCATCGAGGCGGTACGGGAGTCGTGCGCGTCCCTGCCCGCCGGCTCGACGCGGCTCTCCGAGAGCTTCTACGCGAACCTCTTCGTCATGGCGCCCGATGTCCGTGCCATGTTCCCCGACGACATCCGGCCGCAGCAGAGACGCATGGCCGACGCCCTGGTGGAGGTCGTCCGCTATCTCGACGCGCCGGACCACGTGGCGCAGTTCCTCCGGGAACTGGGCGGCCGACACTACCGGGAGCTCGGGGTCAGGCCCGAGCACTACCCCTTCGTGGGCCGCGCCCTCGTCCGCGCCGTCAGCGAGGTGTCACCGACCTGGTCGTCCTCCATGAGCTCGGCGTGGGTGCTGGTCTACGAGTGGATCACCGCCACCATGCTCGCGGGCGCGGAGGACGCCATCTCCAGGGAGGAGGGCGCCCGCCGCTCCCCCGGGGACGCCGCGCCCCGGGGCGACGACCGTCGTCCGCCCGGGGACCGGGACCGGTCCGGCGCGCGGTCCTCCGCGGGGGACCAGCGCCCCTCGGACGCCCGGCACGCCTACGACACACCGCGCCCGTCCGGCGCCCGGCACGCCTACGACACACCTGGTCCGTACGGCGCCTCCCAGCCGACCCGCTGACCGCGTCCGGCCGCCCGGGAACCCCCCACCCCCACCCCTGTCCCGTCCCCGTCCCCTCGAAAGTCCATTGTGATGAGTGAGACCGACCAGAGCCGAACGCCGGGTACCGAGGGCGAGCGCTACGTCCAGACGGTCACGGGCACGACCGAGCGGGCCGACCGCTTCTACCAGGACCAGATGCTGGACCGGCTCAACCCCCGGATGCGCGAGTTCATCGCCCGGCAGGAGATGCTGTTCATCGCCACCTCGGACAGCAAGGGCGAGTGCGACTCCAGCTTCCGGGCAGGACCGCCCGGTTTCGTCCACGTCGTCGACGAGCAGACCCTGGTCTACCCCGAGTACCGGGGGAACGGGGTGTTCGCCAGTGCCGGGAACATCATGGAGAACCCGCACATCGGACTGATGTTCCTCGACTTCCAGCGCGAGAGGATCGGCCTGCACGTCAACGGCCGGGCCCGTCTCCTGGAGGACGAGAAGCTGCGGGGCCACGTCCGCGGGCTCCCCCACCCGGAGGTGCCGGGGCAGAAGGCGATGCTGTGGACCATGGTCCACATCGAGGAGGCCTACATCCACTGCCGCAAGCACATCCCCCACCTGCGCACCGTCGGCAGGGACGAGGTCTGGGGCACGGACGACGTCCAGCGCAAGGGCGGCGACTACTTCGCCGCCAAGCAGACCCCCTCGCCGTGGAGCACGCCCCGGGCCCCGGTCGCCGGCCGACACGCCTGAGCGGGCCGGCGCGGGGCGCCGGGGAGGCCCCGCCGCGCCCACCGCAGCGGCGGGACGGGCGGGCGGACCGCGTCCGTGGCCCGGCCCCGCTCCCGGGCCGGGACGGCGGGACCCGGCGCCCGGGGCCGGGGCCCCGGGTCACGGCGATGCCCGAGCCGGACGCGCCGTCGCCCAGGACCGCCACGTCGCCGTCGCGGTCCGTGCGCAGGTTGACCTCCGCGACCCGTTCCAGCACGCCCCACGTGAACGGCGCCGGGTGCCCGTACGGGTTGTCCGCGCCCACCGAGGTCACCGACACCACCGGATCGGCCGCCTCCAGGAACGCCGGTTCCTGGGTCCCCGCCCCGTGGTGCGGTGTGGCCAGGACGGTCACCGCGAGCAGTTCCGCGTCCGGCCCCGCCAGCAGCCGGCGCTGGGCCGCCTCCTCGACGTCGCCGGTCAGCAGAACGGAGGGCCCCGTGCCGTCCGCGCGCACCACCATCGAGGTGTCGTTGAGCGAACCGGCGAACGCCGGGTCGGGCCACAGCACCCGGAACAGCCACGGCCCGACCCGCAGGGCCCGTCCCGGCACCGCCTCCGCCAGTTCGACGCCGGACCCCCTCAGCAGCCGTCCGACGGGGGTGTCCCCGAACCCCGGCGGCGCCATGGCCGAGTGCACACTGCGGTGCCGCAGCACTCCGGGGGTCCCGTCCACGTGGTCGGCGTGGTCGTGGCTGAGGAGCAGCAGCGGGACCTCGCGCACGCCGAGGCGCCGCAGGCAGTCGTCCACCAGGTCCGGGTGCTCGCCGGTGTCGGCCACCACCGCGGAGCCGGGAGCCACGGACAGCACCAGCGCGGTGCCCTGCCCCACGTCGCACGCGACCAGCGCCCACCCCGGGGGCGGCCACCCGCCGGGCAGGCACCGCGCCGCCAGGGCGAGGAGCAGCGCGGCGGCCAGCGCCGCCGCGACCGCCCTCCGCACACGCCCGCGGGTCAGCACGACGGCCGCCAGGACGGCCGCCAGGAACACCCCGCCGGCCAGGTCGGCCCGCCATGGCAGCGCCCCGTACGGGACGCGGGCACCGGCCCCGGCGACCGCCGCGATCCACGACACCCCCAGCGCGGGCAGGTGCACCGCCACGGAGGCCGCGCCCGGCCACACCGCGGCCAGGGCCGCCACCGCGGAACCCGCCACGGTGACCGCGGCGACCAGCGGCGCGGCCAGCACGTTCGCCGGGATCGCGACCCACGACAGCTCCCCCGAGAGCACCACCAGCACGGGGGCGACGGCGACGTGGGCGGCCACGGCCACGGCGAACGCCTCCGCCACCGGGGGCGGCATGTGCGCCGACCACGCCCGCGTCCAGACGGGCACCAGCAGCAGGATGCCCGCGGTGGCCAGGACGGAGAGGGCGAAGCCGTAGGAGGCCGCCAACCCGGGGGAGAAGAACAGGACCCCGACCACGGTGGCGCTCAGGGCGCCGAGCCCGGCGTGCGCACGCCCGGTCGCCAGCGCCAGCAGCCCCAGCGAACCCATGAAGGCGGCCCGCAGCACGCTCGGCTCAGGGCGGCACACCAGCACGAAGAGCCAGATCATCACCGCGCCGCCGGCGACCGCGCACCAGGGCGGGGCCCGGAGCAGCCCGGCCGCCGCCAGGACGAAGCCGGTCAGGATCGCCAGGTTGGCGCCGGAGACGGTGAGGAGGTGCGTCATGCCGGTGGCCCGGAAGTCCTCCTCTGTGTCGGGCAGGAGCAGGGAGGCGTCGCCGACGATCAGTGCCGGGAGCAGGCCGCGCTCCGGCTGCGGCAGGTCTGCCGAGGCCTCGCGCAGGCCCTCCCTCACCCGGCCGGCGAAGGCCTGGGCCCGCCCCGGGGCGGTGACCTCCTCCGGCGGCCCGCGCACCAGGACCAGGGCCGCGGTCAGGGGGTCGTCCTCCGCCTCCAGGAAGACGCCCCTCGCCCGGAAGGACTGGCCGGGCAGGAGGCCGCGCCACTCCGGGCCGGAGGCGAGGACCACCACCGGGGCCCGGGAGGCGCGGGGACCGTCCCCGAGCCGGACCCAGGCGGTACGGGAGCGCACCACCCACTCGGCCCGCCCCGGGCGGTGCGTGCCCGCCCGGGACACGGGATCGCCCGCCACCACCGCCCCGAACTCCACCGCCCGGCCGTGCAGGGCCGCCTCCGCCGCGGCGCTCCCGGCCACACGGTGCACGTGGACCCCGGCCACCGACGCCACGGTGGCCGCGCAGACCAGGGCCGCCGCCACGGTGAGCACGGCGGCCTCCGACGGGGGCCGCGAGACGGCGAACAGCGCCAGCGCCGCACAGCCGGCGAGGCCGCCGAACACCCACGCCGCCCACGCGGGAGCCGCGAGGGCGCCCAGGGCCGCGGTCCACGCCGCCACGGCGGGTGCGAGCAGCCGGAGGTCGGAGGGCCGGCCCAGGCCGTACGCGTCGCTTCCCAGCCACGTCACCATGTTCCCGGCTCCCCCGCTCCGGGGCCGGGCGCGCAGCGGCTGTCCGGCACGGCCCTCACCCCGCCGTCGCGTGGGGGGCGAGGTCGGCGAGCACCTTCTCGCCGATCCTGTCCACGTCGAGCAGCTCGTCGACGCTGGAGAACGGCCCGTTGGCCTCCCGGTGCTCGATGATGTTCCGCGCGATCACCGGCCCCACCCCGGGCAGGGTCTCCAACAGCGCGCTGTCGGCCCGGTTGACGTCGACGAGGGCCTCCGTGCCCGCCGCAGCCCCGCCGCCCGCCGTGCCCGCCCCGGCGGCGACCGGAGGCTGGGGAACGCCCACGAGGACCTGTTCGCCGTCGACCAGGGCACGGGCCAGGTTGAGCAGGTCGAGGTCTGCGTCCGGCAGGGCGCCGCCCGCCTCCTCGACGGCGTCGGCGACGCGCGACCCGGACGGCAGGGTGTACAGGCCCGGATCGGCCACCTCGCCGCCCACGTGCACGACCAGGTCGGCGTCCGTGCCGGCCTGCGCCGGCCCGTCCGGGGGAACGGCTCCTGAGGGCTCGTCCCCGCCCGCGTCCCCGCCTGCGGGGTCGCCCGCGGGGTCGCCCGCGGGGCCGCTCTCGGCGGGCGCGGAGGCGGCCTGGGCGACCATCTCCGGCGCCCGCACGGTCGCGGGCCGGTCGTGCAGCACCAGGACCGCGGTGACGGCCAGGGCCCCGACCGCGACCAGGGCGAGCACCGAGCGGCGGGACAGGGTCGCGTGGGGCGGCCAGCGCCGCGCCAGGCGCTCCAGGAACGCGCCCGGGGGCTCCGGGACGAACTCGGTGTACCCGGACGGGGGCCGTGACCCCCGCCGGTGCCGTCCGCGCTCCTCGTCCGGCTCCGACCACGGTCCCGCCGGGTCCAGGAGGCAGTCCGCCGGATCCGGTCCGGGTGCCCCGGCTCCGCGTTCCTCATGGTCGGCGGGGACGTCCCGGAGCGCGTCGCGCGACCGGCGGTCCGCCGGGGCCCCCGTCGGGCCGTGCGAAGCGCTTCCGCCCTCCCGGCGCGTGCCCGCCCCGGGGGCCGGCTCCTCCCGGTACCGCTCGCGCACCACGGCCCTGCGGTGGGCGCCCGCCTCTTGGTCCGCCCCCTCCCCGAAGGGGACGGCAGCCCGGGGCCCGGGCCGGTCCGCGCCGTCGCCGCCCGGAGCGGGCCTGCCGCAGGCGGGCGGGACCGGCGGCGCCGGGGGCACGGCCACCGTGTCCTCGTGGTGCCTCTCCGGCCACACGCGGGGGGTCGCACCCCGGCCCGGGGGAATCCGGCGCCCGGGCGGCGCCTCCCTCCCGGGGACCTGCGGACGGTACGGCACCTCCGAGCCGTCCCCGTCCACCGCGTAGGGGGCGCTCGGGACGGGCGGGCCGTCGGGTCGCGCGTCCCCGGCCGCGGGGGCGGCGTGCCGGGGAGCCCCCGGCCGACCGGGGGACGCCGGGAACGGGGACGCGTCCCGTGCCGGGGCGGTGAGGGCGTCCGCGGTGGGCCCGCGGGCGGTGCGGGCCCCGGGCGGAGCCACGCCGCCTCCCGGCCGCGCGGCGGGCGCCGGGGCCGGGAACCCGGGCGGCAGGGGGCCGAGGGGAGGCCGGGGGATACGGGCCCGCAGCCTCCGGGCCGTGGGGGAGGAGTCCAGGGTGAGCGCCCGGAGCCGGGCCTGCTGGTCCGGCACGGAAGGGTGACGCCGGGGACGGCGCGGAGCGGTCATACGTCAACGGTAGGAAGCCGCGGACCCTCTGTCACCGCCCGGTTCCGCCCTGTGGACAACTCGCCGGGAGCAGCCGCCGCCGGGAACGACAAAACCGGCCCGGTGTGGACACCGGGCCGGTCAGCGCAGGTCGGCCCTTAGGCGGACTGAAGCTCGTGCAGGCGCTTGGCGATCGCGCTCTTGCGGTTCGCGGCCTGGTTCTTGTGGATGACGCCCTTGCTCTGGGCCTTGTCCAGCGCGCGCGCGGCGTCGCGCTGCGCGACGGTGGCCTTCTCGACGTCCCCGGCCTCGGAAGCCTCACGGAACTTGCGGACGGCGGTCTTCAGCGAGGAGCGCACCGCCTGGTTGCGGACACGGGCCTTCTCGTTCTGCCGAATGCGCTTCTTCTGCGACTTGATGTTCGCCATGCGAAAACGTGCTCCAGTTACTCTGATGATCGCGTCGGTCGAACAAGCGGCTCAACTCGCGGGCAGCCGTTCCGCGAGAGGCCAGGGTGGGCGCCGACGCCGGGTGTGTGAGTCCACGGGGCTCATATTGAAACGTGGAAGTCCGAGACACGGACTTCCAGTATGCAGCACACGGCCACCACTCGTGCACACCGGTCCCCGTGCGGACGCCCCCCGGGTCCCGCGCGGGACGTACGGCTAGGACAGCAGCCACCCGGCGGTGTACGCGGCCACGTCCGCCTCACCCGTCTCGTCCCCGAGGTAGAACGCCACACCGAGCGTCCTTCCCTCCGGGGGCTCCGCCTGCGTGAGACCGAGCCTGATCCCGGCGAGCGCGGTCGCGGCCGACTCGTTCCCCACCCTCGGCCCCCACTCCCCGCCGCTGTGGGTCGGCAGGCCGAAGCGCACCGCGACGTCCTCGCGGGTGCTCAGGGCGGACAGGGACTCGGTCACCTGCCGCACCATGAAGCCCCCGTACATCGCCTCCGCGGGCATGTCCGCGCCCACGCCCGGGAGCACGACCTCGTCGGCGTGCTCGGCCATCCGGTCCAGGTAGCCCTTGGACCAGTACTTCTCCCCGCCGTCCGCGACGAACGAGGGGACCCGGCCGCCGGGCATCAGCTCCACGTGGTGCGCCTGCAGCGAGAGCACGGGGTCCTCGCCCAGCTCCCCGCGCACCAGCTCCATCAGCGCGGGCATGGACGGGTCGTTCACGGTCACCGGCCGGATGTCCAGGTGGACGCCGGCGAACCCGTCCGAGGCCACCTCGGCGACGGCCGGGGCCAGGGCCTCGCGCGCCTCCTCCCCGAACCGGTCGCGGATCAGCGACGAGCCGTCCGCCCCGTGCCGGAGCCACGCCAGCGGCCGCACGTCCGGGTACTCCGAGCCGAGCCACGACAGCAGGGCCGCGGTGTCCTCCACCCGTTCCACGGAGCCCTCGGCGTCGATGTCGCCCGCGTACACGTACACCGTGTCCACCCCGCCGGTGTCGAGCACCCGCGCCAGGTTCCCGGTGTCCTCCCACGAGCCCACCCACGCGGCGTCGGCCCCCTGGGACACCGCCCACGGGGCCGGCTCGCCCGAGTACTGGTAGGCCAGCAGCGCGCCCGCGCCGACCAGGACCACCGCGATCGCGGCCAGCCCGGCGAACACCCGTGTCAACAGCCACTTCACCCGATCGCTCCTCGCACGCTCCGGCCGGGCCCGGGACCCGTGCGTGAACGGCGCGTTCCCGGCGCCGGGTCACATAATCTGGACACGAACCCCGCACCCGAACCCCATACTGCCGCACGGACGGCGGTCGTCACCGGGGAGGGCGACCCCGTCGCCATGGGATGATTGACGATGCCGTGGACCCACGCCGCGGCGGGGCGGTGACGCCGCAGGCGCACACGCGACCCGGACCCCAACCTGTGAACGGAGCACGGTGGCACAGCCGAACTGGACCGATCCCGCGCTGATCCGCAACTTCTGCATCATCGCGCACATCGACCATGGCAAGTCGACGCTGGCCGACCGGATGCTCCAGATCACCGGGGTCGTCGAGGACCGCCAGATGCGAGCCCAGTACCTGGACCGCATGGACATCGAGCGCGAGCGCGGCATCACCATCAAGTCGCAGGCCGTGCGCATCCCGTTCACGGCGCTCGACGACAAGACGTACACGCTGGACCTCATCGACACCCCCGGGCACGTCGACTTCACCTACGAGGTCTCGCGCTCGCTCGCCGCCTGCGAGGGCGCGGTCCTGCTGGTGGACGCCGCCCAGGGCATCGAGGCGCAGACCCTCGCCAACCTGTACATGGCGCTGGAGAACGACCTCACCGTCATCCCCGTGCTCAACAAGATCGACCTCCCGGCCGCCCAGCCGGAGAAGTACGCGGAGGAGATCGCCGGCATCATCGGCTGCGACCCCTCCGACGTGCTCAGGGTCAGCGCCAAGACGGGGCAGGGCGTCGAGGAGCTCCTCAACGAGATCGTCAACCAGATCCCCGCGCCCGTCGGCGACGCCGACGCGCCCGCCCGCGCGATGATCTTCGACTCGGTCTACGACACCTACCGGGGCGTCGTCACCTACGTCCGCGTGATCGACGGCAAGCTCAGCCCGCGCGAGCGCATCCAGATGATGTCGACCCGGGCCTCGCACGAGATCCTGGAGATCGGCGTCAGCTCGCCCGAGCCCACCAAGGCCGGGGGACTGGGCGTGGGCGAGGTGGGCTACATCATCACCGGTGTCAAGGACGTGCGCCAGTCCAAGGTCGGCGACACCATCACCGCCCTGAACAGGCCGGCGACCGAGATGCTCGGCGGGTACCAGGAACCCAAGCCCATGGTGTTCTCGGGCCTGTACCCGATCGAGGGCACCGACTACCCGGTGCTGCGCGACGCCCTGGAGAAGCTCCAGCTCAACGACGCCGCCCTGGTGTTCGAGCCGGAGACCTCCGCGGCCCTGGGCTTCGGCTTCCGCTGCGGTTTCCTCGGCCTGCTGCACCTGGAGATCACCCGGGCCCGCCTGGAGCGCGAGTTCAACCTCGACCTCATCTCCACGGCGCCCAACGTGATCTACCGGGTGGACATGGAGGACGGCACCGAGCACGTCGTGACCAACCCCAGCGAGTTCCCGTCCGGCAAGATCGCCGCGATCTACGAGCCGATGGTCAAGGCGACGGTGCTCAGCCCCTCCGACCACATCGGCCAGATCATGGAGCTGTGCCAGGAGCGGCGCGGCGACCTCCAGGGCATGGACTACCTGTCCGAGGACCGCGTGGAGATGCGCTACACGCTGCCCATGGCCGAGATCGTCTTCGACTTCTTCGACCACCTCAAGTCGCGGACCAAGGGCTACGCGTCCCTGGACTACGAGCCCACCGGCGAGCAGCAGGCCGACCTGGTCAAGGTCGACATCCTGCTCCAGGGCGAGGCCGTCGACGCGTTCTCCGCGATCGTGCACAAGGACAAGGCCTACACGTACGGCGTGGACATGACCAAGAAGCTGCGCGAGCTGATCCCGAGGCAGCAGTTCGAGGTCCCCATCCAGGCGGCCATCGGCGCCCGGGTCATCGCGCGCGAGAACATCCGCGCCATCCGCAAGGACGTGCTCGCCAAGTGCTACGGCGGCGACATCAGCCGTAAGCGCAAGCTGCTGGAGAAGCAGAAGGAGGGCAAGAAGCGGATGAAGATGGTCGGCCGGGTCGAGGTGCCCCAGGAGGCCTTCATCTCCGCCCTGTCCACCGACGGCGGCGGTGGCGAGGACAAGAAGAAGAAGTAGTCCCCCGGGCCGGAGGACGACGGAGGAGGGGTGCCCCCACGGGGGCGCCCCTCCTCCGTCGTCCGCGTACGCCCGGTCCCGGGGCACGGGAGCGGGGGGCGGGGCGCCCGCTCTCCGGGTGCCCCGCCCCCGGGACGGGCGGCGGGCCGGGACGCAG
Organism: Nocardiopsis sp. NPDC055824; assembly: GCF_053616335.1. Classification (NCBI taxonomy): domain Bacteria; kingdom Bacillati; phylum Actinomycetota; class Actinomycetes; order Streptosporangiales; family Nocardiopsidaceae; genus Nocardiopsis; species Nocardiopsis sp. NPDC055824. Next base: position 14,475 of record NZ_JBSHDN010000037.1, on the reverse strand, counting down.
GGCCTCAGCCCTTGACGGCCCCCGAGGTCAGCCCCTCGGTGATGTAGCGCTGGAGGAACCAGAACACCGCCAGGGTGGGCAGGGACAGCATGATGGCGCCGACCGCGAACATCCCGAAGTTCGCGTTCCGCTGGGAGGACACCAGCTGGTAGAGCCCGAGTCCCAGGGTCTTGGCGTCGGTGTCGCGCAGGAACACGCTCGCCATCAGGAACTCGTTGATGGTGGAGATGAACACCAGCAGGCCCACGATCGCCAGCACGGGCGTGACCAGCGGCAGCATGATCCGGAAGAACACCTGGGCGTGCGAGGCCCCGTCGATCTGCGCGGACTCGTCCAGCTCCTTCGGCACGGTGTCGAAGAAGCCCTTCATCAGCCACGTGTTGATGCTGAGCGCGCCGCCCAGGTACACCAGCAGCAGCCCCCACCGGGTGTCGAAACCGATCCCCGGGTAGTACTCGCCCAGCGTGGTGAACATCAGGTAGATCGCCACGATCGCCAGGAACTGCGGGAACATCTGGATGACCAGGAGGCCGACCAGCCCCACCCTGCGCCCCCTGAACCGCATGCGGCTGAAGGCGTACGCGGCGAGCGCGGACAGCATCACCGTCGCGGCCGCGTTGGTGACCGCGAAGAACAGCGAGTTCGCGTACCAGGTGGTGAACGGCGTGTTCGTGAAGAGGTCCCGGGCATTGGCCAGACTGGCCCCGGTCGGCCACAGCTGCGCACTGGACAGGGTGCCCAGCGGGTTGAGGGCGGCCGAGACGACGAACAGGACCGGGAAGACCGCGAAGGCCACGACCGCCAGCATCACCAGGTGGCGCCAGCCGAGCCGGACGGCCCACAGGGAGAACCGGGTTCCCGCGCTGCGCCGGTAGGGCGTGCGCGCGGTACCGGTGGCGTGCACCGCCATCAGTCCACCTCCTCGAGGGCCTTGCTCCGGCTGAGGCTGATCACGGACATCCCGGCCACGATCAGGAAGATCATCACCGACAGCGCGGCCGCGTACCCGTACTCCGCGGTGGCCTCGTTGAAGGCGAGGCGGTAGGTGTAGGTGATGAGCAGGTCCGTGGCGCCGGCCGTCGGGTTGTCCGGGGAGAACGGGCCGCCCCGGCTGATCAGCCACACGGCGTTGAAGTTGTTGAAGTTGAACGCGAACGTCGCGATCAGGATCGGTGTCATCGCGACCATCAGCAGGGGCAGGGTGACGTTGCGGAACGCCTGCCAGGGGCCCGCTCCGTCGATCTGCGCCGCCTGCCCGAGTTCGCGGGGGATGGCCTGGAGCGCTCCGGTGGCCACCAGGAACATGTACGGGTAGCCCAGCCACACGTTGGCGAGGATCACCGCGGCCCGGGCGCTCCACCGGTCTCCCAGCCAGTCGACCTGCAGCCCCAGCATCCTGTTGAACAGCCCGAAGTCGGTGTTGAACATGTCCCGCCACAGCAGGAACATCGCCAGGGAGCTCATCGCGTACGGCAGGACCACCAGGATCCGGTACACGACCTTGCCGCGCAGTTGGGGGACGTGCAGGGTGAGGGCGACCGCCAGGCCCACCACGAACACCAGGAAGGTGACCGAGACGGCGAAGGCGATGTTCCACACCAGGATGCCGAAGAACGAGGACGCGAAGGTGGGGTTGAACAGGAACCGGGCGAAGTTGTCGAAGCCGACGCCGACCTGCCAGCCCTGCGCCAGGCGCTGCCCCTCCTCGTCGTAGAACGCGCCGCGCTCGTCGTCGGCGTGGTAGACCGCGCCGGTCTCGGAGTCGGTGACGCAGTCGCACCCCTCGTCGTAGACGCGGGTGGCCGTGCCCTCGAACGCGCTCGACAGGCCGCTGGAGCGGATGCCGGAGCCGTTGCCGGAGGGCACCGCGAACTCCGACAGCTCCTCGCTGCGGGCGTTGACCTCGGCGGGGGTCAGGATCGAGTACCCGAAGGCCTCGGTGACCTTGCCCGACGGCTCGACGGTCGCCCCGGTGAGCTCCGTGAGCCCCTCCGCGTCGCCGGCGTAGGCGGAGCCCTCGTCGTCGACCAGGAGGAAGACCAGGTCACCGGTCTCGGGGGAGCCGGTGACCGCCACGGTGAGCGTGTACTCCTGAGCGCCGTCGGGGCTGCTCACGGAGTACGCCTCGATGGCGGCGATCGCCTGCTGCTTGTCGCCGCGGTGGCCGTCGCTGAGGTTCGTGACGGACGTGCTCATCGTGTAGAGCACGGGCAGGATCTGGAAGGCGAGCAGGAACAGCACGCCCGGGACCAGGTACTTGACCGGGACGGCGCGCTTGGACAGGTAGACCGCGTAGACGAGTGCGACGACGCCGGCGACCAGGGCGATGCCCAGCCAGTTGCCCGCCACGTAGAGGGGGAGGGCCGCCCACACGCCGAGGGCGGTGAACAGGCCGAGGAGGGAGATCTTGACGAGCTGCCCGCCGAGCGAGCCGTTGCCGGCGAACCGGCCTCCGGGCAGGCCCGGGCGGGCGGGCGCCCCCTTGCCGGGGGCGCCCGCGGTGTCGGTTTTCCTGGACGCCACCGCTACTCGCCGATCTGGCCGGCGATCGTCTCGTGGGCGGCCTCCATGGCCTCACGGACGTCGGCCCCGCCGATGATGGCGGCCTGGGCGATGCCCAGCGGTTCCCAGGTCTCGCCCATCTCGGGGATGGAGGGCATCGGCATGCCCTCGGCGCCCGCCTCGGCGATCGCCGCGATGTTGGGGTCGTCGGCGGAGACCGTCTCGAGGGCGTCCAGCTGGACCGGGGTGCGCGGGTCGGCCTCGTAGAGGCTGAGGATGAAGTCGGTGTCCGTGACGTAGTTGGTCACGAACTCCTGGGCGAGGGCGCTGTTGGAGCTGCCCTCGGTGACGAAGAACGCCTGGTAGCCGATGTAGGGGGTGGCGGGACCCTCGCCCTCGAAACCGGGGATGGGGCTGATCGCGTAGTCGACCCCGGCCTCGTCGGCGTCGGCGATGTTCCACGGGCCGGCGACGAAGAAGGGGGCGTCGCCCTCGTAGAACAGCACGGCGTCGTTCTCCAGGTCGATGGAGCGCCGCAGCACCCCCTCGCCCCCCTCGCCGTACTCGGCGATCCGCTCCATGGCGGCGATGGACTCGTCCGAGCCCACGCCGAGGTCGGTCGGGTCCCAGTTGCCCTCGTCGTCCTGGCCGAAGAGGTATCCGCCCGCGGAGCCGAACAGGGCGTTCATCCGGAAGGGGTCGCCCTCCTGGGTGACGGCCATGGAGAGGACCTCGCTGGTGTCACCGGCGTCCTTGAGCCCGGTCCCGACCTCGACCATCTCCTCGAAGGTCTCGGGGGCGTCGGGAACGAGTTCGGTGTTGCGCATCAGGAAGATGTTCTCCTGCGAGTACGGCACACCGAAGAGCTGTCCGTCGTAGTTGAGCGCCCGGACCGAGGTCTCGTCCAGGCCCGCGGCGCTGTCGCCGGTCAGCTCGATGGGCTGGACGGCGCCGTTGCGCACCAGGTTGCCCGTCCAGTCGTGGGCGCCGATGAAGACGTCGGGCGCGTTCCCGGCCTGGTGGGCGTTGAGCAGGTCGCCCTGGATGTCGCCGAAGGTCAGGCTCTGGACGTCGACCTCGATGCCGTTGGCCTCGGCGAACTCCGCGGCGGCCCCCTGGATGGCGTCGGCGCGCTCGGGGTCGGACCAGATGACGAGGGCGCCCTCGGCCGACGCGTCGTCGCCCCCGCCCTCACCGCCGCCACCGCACGCGGTCGCCATCAGGGCGATCGCGGCGATGCCTGTCACCACTGGTGCGCTGCGGAATCTCATGGTGTGTTCCTTCCGGGAGGCCGTGCTGAGGAGGTCGCGCATGCGGTTCGCCGGTGGCCCCGGGTCCGTCGCGGGCATGCGTGGTGATGTGACGTTAGCAATAACTTGCAAGCTTTGAAAGGCTTTGCAGACCTGCTGCATAAAGATGTGGAAACACCGCGGAAACGGACGTGTGATCGCCTGCCGGGGGTAGTCGCGCGGTGACCGCCTGATGATGATATCTGTGATGAACGCTCATTTAGTCACACCATTGGGTGCGATGCGGCCGTGAGCCGTGGCGGCGGGCGGTCGGCGGCCCCGGGGCGTGGGGAACGCTCCGCGGGCTCCGTCGGGGCGGAAGCCGCTTCAGGAGGGGCGCGGTCGGCGGGTGCGGGGCCGGCGGCGGGGCGCCCGCGTGCGGGGGAGGGGCACGGGGGCGCGGCTGGGGCCGCGGGCGGGGAAGGGCGGCGCCGGTGCCCGGCGCCGCCCGCACGGCGTCAGCCGCGCAGCCAGACCGCCGTCTCGGCCGGCAGGGCCAGGGAGCCGTCGGCCGGTGCGGCCACCGGACCGCTGGACACGAGCACCTCGCCGGACGCCGCGATCTCCGCGGTCTCCCCGCCGAGGTTCACCGCGACGCGCACGCCCGGCTCGCGCTCGAAGTACAGCACGCCCTCGGGGGCGTCCAGCCAGGTCATCGCGCCGTCGCCCAGGGCGTCCAGCTCACGGCGCAGCCCGAGCGCCCTGGTGTACAGCTCCAGGGTCGAGCCCTCCACACCCCGCTGGGACGCGCGCGACAGGGCGCCCCAGCCCTCGGGGACGGGCAGCCACGGGGTGCTCCCCTCCGGGCCGAACCCGAACGGCGCGCTCCCGTCCTCCCAGGGCAGCGGCACCCGGCAGCCGTCCCGGCCGCGCTCGGTACGGCCCGAACGCTCCCAGGTCGGGTCCTGGAGCGAGTCGTCCGGCAGGTCGGTGACCTCCGGCAGGCCCAGCTCCTCGCCCTGGTACAGGTAGACCGAGCCGGGCAGGGCCAGCATGAGCAGCGTCGCGGCGCGCGCCCGGCGCAGCCCCTGCTCTCCGCCGCCGAACCGCGTCACGTGGCGGGTCACGTCGTGGTTGGACAGCACCCAGGTGGTGGTCGCGCCCACCGCGCCGTTGGCGGCCAGCGAACCGTCGATGACCTCCCGCAGGCGGGACGGGTCCCAGGGGGCGGTCAGGTACTCGAAGTTGAACGCCTGGTGCAGCTCGTCCGGGCGCAGGTACCGGGCCACCCGGTTCGCGTCCTCGACCCAGGCCTCGGCCACCAGCGCGCGCTCGCCCGGGTAGGAGGCGGCGATCGCCGACCAGCGCCGGTAGATGTCGTGCACGCCGTCCTGGTCGAAGTACGGCAGCGTGGTGCTGCCGTCGAGCAGGTCGGCCTTGGCGCCCTCGGCGATGTCGGGCAGGCCCGGGTCCTTGACCATGCCGTGCGCGACGTCGATGCGGAACCCGTCCACACCCCGGTCGAGCCAGAAGCGGAGCACGTCGTCGAACTCGTCGTGCACCTCCTGGTGGGTCCAGTCGAAGTCGGGCTGCTCCGGGTCGAACAGGTGCAGGTACCACTGCTCGGGGGTGCCGTCGGGGCGCTTGAGGCGCGTCCAGGCGGGGCCGCCGAAGATCGACTTCCAGTTGTTCGGGGGCTGCTCCCCGTCGGGGCCCTTGCCGTCCCGGAAGACGTACCGGGACCGTGCCGGGTCCCCCGGCTCGGCGGCGACGGCCTCGCGGAACCACGCGTGGGCGGAGGAGGAGTGGTTGGGCACCACGTCGATGATCAGGCGGATGCCCAGGTCGTGGGCTGCGCCGAGGAGGGCGTCGAAGTCCTCCAGCGTGCCGAAGCGGGGGTCGACGTCGCGGTAGTCGGCGACGTCGTAGCCGCCGTCGGCGAGGGGGGAGACGTAGAACGGGGTCAGCCAGATCGCGTCCACGCCGAGCTCCGCCAGGTGGGGGAGGCGCTCCCGGATACCGGTGAGGTCGCCCTCCCCGTCACCGTTGGAGTCGGCGAAGCTGCGCACGTAGATCTGGTAGATGGCCGCTTCACGCCACCAGCGAGACTGAGGCTCCATCTTCGAGGGTCCTTCCCTGTGGCGACTGCAAGTTCTTGCGCAAGATTACCCCGAACTTTCGGCCATGTGACGGCGATCTCGACTAGAGTTACGCCCATGGGTCCACGACTTGCCGACATCGCACGGCACGCAGGCGTCAGCGAGGCCACCGTCTCGCGGGTGCTCAATGACAAGCCGGGGGTCGGCACCGAAACCCGCAAGGCCGTCCTGACCGCCCTCGACGTCCTCGGCTACGAGCGTCCCGCCCGGCTGCGGCAGCGCTCGGCCGGGCTGGTCGGCATGGTCATCCCCGAACTGGAGAACCCGGTCTTCCCGATGTTCGCCCAGGCGGCCGAGGGAGCTCTGGCCCAGCGCGGGTACACGCCGGTGCTGTGCACCCAGACCCCGGGCGGAATAACCGAGGACGAGTACGTGGAGCTGCTCCTGGAGCGCAACGTCTCCGGCATCCTCTTCGTCTCCGGCAAGCACGCCGACACCACCGCACCGCACGAGCGGTACCACGCCCTGGTCTCACGAAGACTTCCGATCGTCCTGGTCAACGGGTTCGCCGAGGCCATCCCCTCGGCGTTCGTCTCCGCGGACGACCGGGAGGCCGGAAGGCTCGCGGTCGACCACCTCGTGGCCCTGGGCCACACCCGCATCGGCTTCACCAGCGGCCCCGAGCGCTACGTCCCGGTCCGCCGCAAGCTGGAGGGCTACCACCAGGCCCTCGCCAGGCACGGCCTCGACGGGAACGACCTCGTGGAGCTGTCCCTGTTCGGCGTCGAGGGCGGCCACGCGGCCGCCGTGCGCCTGATCGAGCGCGGCGTCACCGCCATGGTCTGCGGATCCGACATGATGGCGCTCGGCGCCATCCGGGCCGCCCGCCAGCGGGGCCTGCGCGTCCCCCAGGACTTCTCCGTCGTCGGGTACGACGACTCCCAGCTCATCGCCTTCACCGACCCCCCGCTGACGACCGTCCGCCAGCCGGTCAACGCGATGGCGCTGGCCGCGGCGCGCGCCCTGTGCGACGAGATCGCCGGGCACCCCGTCTCCCACACGGAGTTCATGTTCGACCCGGAGCTGGTCGTGCGCGGCTCCACCGCCATCGCCCCCGACCGGCGGAGCGCGTCCGGGCGGGTGGACCCTCCCCGCGGCCCCCTCCCGCAGCGGGCCGCCTCCCCGGCCCCCGCCCACGCCAACCCCTGACCCGGCCGGGCCGGAGGAGGCCCCGGCGCCGGTCCCTGTGTCCCATCTCTCCGTGCACCGCACCCCGGCCGGGGCGCGTCCCGGCGACGGTCCGGCCGGGGCACGCCGCAGTGTCGGTGACACTGGAGGCATGCCTTCCGTTGCCCTCGACGGCGACCCCGTACCGCGTACCGGGGAACTGCCCGAAGCCTCCCTCGCCGAACTCGGCGGGCAGCCGCTCGGGTTCTACGTCCACGTGCCCTTCTGCGTCACACGCTGCGGCTACTGCGACTTCAACACCTACACCGCAGAGGAGCTCGTCTCCCGGGACGGGACCGCCACGACCTCGCGCGCCACGTACGCCGACCAGGCCGTCGCCGAGGTCGCGCTGGCCGACCGGGTCCTGTCCGGCGCGAGGCCCCCGGTCAGCACCGTGTTCGTCGGCGGCGGCACGCCGACCCTGCTGTCCGCCGAGGACCTGGGCCGGATCGTCGCCGCGGTCCGCGACCGGTTCGGGTTCACCCCCGGGGCCGAGGTCACCACCGAGGCCAACCCCGAGACCGTCACGCCCGAGTACCTTGTCCGGCTGCGCGAGGCCGGGTTCACCCGGATCTCCTTCGGCATGCAGAGCGCCCGCCCGCACGTGCTGAAGGTCCTGGAGCGCGGCCACACCCCCGGACGCCCCGAGCAGTGCGTGGGATGGGCCCGCGAGGCCGGGTTCGACCACGTCAACCTCGACCTGATCTACGGCACGCCGGGCGAGACGGACGACGACTGGCGGGCCTCCCTCGACGCCGCGGTCTCCGCCGGCCCCGACCACGTCTCCGCCTACTCGCTGATCGTCGAGGAGGGCACCCGGCTCGCCGCCCGGGTGCGCAGGGGCGAGCTCACCGAGCCCGACGACGACACGATGGCCGACCGCTACCTGATGGCCGACGACGTCCTCGCCGGGGCAGGGTTCACGGCCTACGAGGTGTCCAACTGGGCGCGCACGCCCGAGGGGCGCAGCGCCCACAACCTCCTCTACTGGACCGGCGGTCACTGGTGGGGCGTGGGGCCCGGCGCGCACAGCCACGTCGGCGGCACCCGCTGGTGGAACGTCAAGCACCCCGCCGCCTACGCCGCCCGCCTGAACTCGGGCGACAGCCCGGGCCAGGCCCGCGAGGTGCTCACACGGGAGGAGCGGCGCTTCGAGCGGATCCTGCTCGAACTGCGCGTGGAGCAGGGGTGCCCGCTGGACCTGCTGGAGCCGCACGGGCGCGCCGCGGCCGAGCGCGCCGTCGCCGAGGGCCTGCTGGAGGCCGGCGCCCACGGCGCGGGCCGCGCCGTCCTGACCCGCCGTGGACGCCTGCTCGCGGACGCCGTGGTGCGCGACCTCACCTGAGGGCCCGGGCGCACGCCGAGGGGGCCGGGCAGGTTGCCCGGCCCCCTCAGGCGTTCCCGCGGCGTGCGCCGCGCCGCTACTTGACCCAGTCGACGTTGACCGGGTAGCGGTACCACTCGCCGCGGTTGGCCGCGGTGCCCGCCAGGATGCCGAACACCACGGCCAGCACCCACAGGACCAGGCTCAGGAGCCCGCCGATGAGGATGAACGACAGCGGGATCGAGATGACGTAGCCGATGGTCAGCAGGATCTGGAAGTTCAGCGCCTGCGCCGACTGGTGGCGGAGGAAGGGCGACTCGTCCTTCTTCACCAAATACATGATCAGCGGGACGAGGAAGCCCAGCACGATCCCGCTGAGGTGGGTCAGGAGCGCCATCGTGCGCTCCTCGGAGTTGGGCTGGCCGGTCGTCGCCGACGACTGGCCGTAGCCCCCGTGGGGCGGGTAGCCGGGGGGCGGATAGCCGCCCTGCTGGTAGCCGCCGGTCTGCTCCTGGTACCCGGGCTGCCCGGGATAGCCGGGCGGCCCCTGGTAGCCGCCCGGGTCCTGGTGTCCGGGGTAGCCGGGCGGCGGATATCCGCCGGGCTGTCCGGGGTGGCCGCCGCCCGGGTACCCCGAGGGGTCCTGAGGGGGCGGCGGGTATCCGCCGGAACCGCCGGGGGGCGGATAGCCGCCCGACCGGCCCCCGGAGCCGTCGTCGCGGCCGGTCGGGTCCCCCTGGCCGTAGGGGTCCTCTGGCTGGTTGTTCGGGTACGACATGGTGGTTCCTTCGGGTGGACTCGCTCGGACCGTGCTTCGGGACGGCCTCACTTCAGCAGGCGGATGCTGACCGGGTAGCGGTACCAGGTCCCCTTGTTGGCACCGTTGGCGCCCATGACCCCGAACACGATCGACACGATCCAGACGACCGCGATGAGGAGGGATCCGATCCAGGACAGTCCTGGGAAGAAGATACCCAGACCGATGAAGACGACCCAGGCGAAGACGTACGGGATCAGCAGCGTGATCTGGAAGTTCGCCGCCTCCGAGGCGTGGTGCCGGACGAACGGCGACTGGTTGCGCTTGGCGAGGTAGACCGCGAGGGGCGGGATCCAGCCGAAGCAGGCGATCACGAAGCCCGAGAGGTGGGCGAGCATGGCCACCAGCGTGCTGTTGTCACCCCCCTGGGCGGGCGGCTGCGGCTGGCCGTAGGCTGCCTGCGCCCCGGGGTACTGCGGCTGCTGGGGATGTCCGTAGGCCTGCGGGTGCTGCGCGTGGTCGGGCTGGGGGGCGTACCCCTGCGGGCCGCCGGCCGGTCGGCCGTAGGGCTGCTGGGGCTGTGCCTGGTGGGGGTGCCCGTAGGGCTGCTGTGCCTGCTGACCGTAGTCCTGGTGGCCCTGGTCGGGCTGCGGGGCGTAGGGGGACTGGCCGCCGGAGGGCTGTCCGTGGCCGGGGTGGGGCTGCTGTCCGTACGCGGGCCCGCCGTAGGGCTGCGGGGGCTGGTGCCCGTGGGCCTGCTGCTCTCCGCCGGGAGGGGCGAAACCGGGCTGTGCCTGGGGCTCGCCGTAGGGCTGCTGGGGCGGTTGTCCGTAGCCGGGCTGTCCGTAAGGGGGCTGTGCCTGGTCGGGCCGGGGGGCGTAGGGGGGCTGGTCGCCGGAGGGCTGTCCGTGGCCGGGGTGGGGCTGCTGTCCGTACGCGGGCTGGGCCCCCGAGGGCTGTCCGTAAGGGGGCTGTGCCTGGTCGGGCTGCGGGGCGTACGGGGACAGGCCGCCCGACGGCTGCCCGTACCCGGGCTGCTGCGGTCGGCCCTCACCCCGGGGGCCGTACTCCTGCTGCCCGCCGTCCGGCTGCCCGGGCTGCCGGTCCTGGTCGGGGTCCTCCGGGGACGGGGGGTTCGTCGGGGTCTCGCTCATGCTCTTCCTTGGCTCCGCTCATGAGTGGCGGTTCTTGTACTTTCGCTCGTACCGACGACCGCGCGGGGCCGGAGGCGGGCGACCGCGGCGCCGGACACCGGGTGTCCGGACCGCGCCCTGGGCAGAATCCTAGGTCCTGGGGCCGTACCGGCGCGAAAACGGCCCGGTCACGGGTGGGCGCCCCGACCCGACGACGGGTCCCGGAGCTCGTCCGGATGGGGCCCCGTGACGAAGTCGATGAGCTCCTCCACGCGTCCGAGCAGCGAGGGCTCCAGATCAGCATAGGTACGGACCGATCCGAGGATCCTGCGCCACGCCTCACCGGTCTCCAGCCGCCACCCGAGGGCCTCGACGACGCCCTCCTTCCAGGGGCGCCCGCGCGGAACCTCCGGCCAGGCCCCGATCCCCACGGCGCCCGGCCGCACCGCCTGCCAGACGTCGACGTAGGGGTGGCCGGCGACCAGCACGTGCTCCCCGCGCACCCGCTCGGCGATCCGGCTCTCCTTGGACCCGGGGACCAGGTGGTCGACGAGGACCCCCAGGCGGCGGCCCGGGCCGGGGGAGAAGTCCGCCACGATCGAGGGCAGGTCGTCGACGCCCTCCAGGAACTCGACGGCGATCCCCTCGACGCGGAGGTCGTGGCCCCAGACCTTCTCCACGAGCTCGGCGTCGTGCGCGCCCTCCACGTAGATCCTGCTCTCACGCGCCGTGCGCGCGGCGGCCCCGGGCACCGCCACCGAGCCGGACGCGCTCCGCAGGGGTCCCCGCGGCGCGGGCGCGGGGCGCACCAGGGTCACGGGTCTCCCGTCGAGCAGGAAGGCGGCCGGGCCGAGGTCGAACACCCTGCGGCGCCCCGCGCGGTCCTCCAGGGTCACGCTGGACCTGTCCCACGTCACGACCGCTCCGCAGAAGGCCTCGTCGGCGTCCTCCACGACCAGGTCCCGACTCAGGGCGACCTCGCGCACGGCCCCCTTGCGGGGCAGCCGCCAGTCGCCTGCGAGCACGTCGCGGCCGTAGCGGCCGGTTCCCTTGGTAGCCACGGTCGTGCAGTCTACTGGGGGAGGGTGTCGGTTCATCCGCGCCGTGGCGCACGTCGCCGCTCCGGAGGGAAGATCCGGCGCCTCCTCCGGTGTTACCGCCGAGGGGTAGCCGTCCGGGTTTGCGGCCGGGCATAGAATTAGCACTGAGGACCCCGGAGTGCCAGGAGGTGGCGAGTTGCTGGACGAGCGCAAGCTCGCTGTCCTGCGAGCGGTCGTGGAGGACTTCGTCAACACGAACGAGCCCGTCGGCTCCAGGGCGCTGGCCGACCGGCACAGGCTCGGGGTCTCTCCCGCGACCATCCGCAACGACATGGTCGCGCTGGAGGAGGACGGGTACATCGCCCAGCCCCACACCAGCGCGGGACGCGTGCCCACGGACAAGGGGTACCGGCTCTTCGTCGACCGGCTCTCCTCCGTCAAGCCCCTGTCGGCGCCGGAGCGCCGCGCCATCGAGTCCTTCCTCGCCGGAGCGGTGGACCTGGACGAGATCGTCGCGCGGACCGTGCGGCTCCTCGCGCAGCTCACCCGCCAGGTCGCGATCGTGCAGTACCCGTCGCTGACCCGTTCCTCGGTCCAGCACGTCGAGCTGGTCCCCCTGGGGGGCCAGCGGGTCATGATGGTCGTGATCACCGACACGGGCAGGGTCGAGCAGCGCGTCATCGACGGCCTCGGCGAGGTCAACGGAACCGCGGTCAACGACCTGCGCTCCATGCTCAACCGCGCCATCTCCGGTCTCCACCTCGGAGAGGTGCCCGACGCGGTTGAGGACCTGCCCGCGCAGGTCCCGCCCGAACACCGCCAGATGGCGGTGGCCGTCCTCTCCGTCCTGCTGGAGAGCCTCGTCGAACGGCACGAGGAGAAGATCGTCCTCGCGGGGACGGCCAACCTCGCCGCCGTGGACTTCGCCGCCAGCCTGCGGGACGTCCTGGAGGCGCTGGAAGAGAACATGGTCCTCATCCGTTTGCTGGGTGAGGCGAAGGACCCGTCAATGCTCACGGTGCGCATCGGCGCGGAGAACTTCCACGAGGGTCTCCGGTCCACCTCCATCGTCTCGGCCGACTACGGTGTGGGAAACCAGTCGCTCGCCAAGATCGGTGTCGTGGGGCCCACCCGGATGGACTATCCGGGAACAATGGGAGCGGTACGCGCCGTGGCTCGGTATGTCGGACAGATTTTGGCAGGACAGTAACTCAGTGGCCAGAGACTATTACCAGGTTCTCGGGGTGCGTCGCGACGCGTCCAAGGACGAGATCAAGAAGGCGTACCGGAGGCTCGCGCGCGAGCTCCATCCGGACATCAACCCCGACCCCGCGACCCAGGAGCGCTTCAAGGAGGTGACCCAGGCCTACGAGGTCCTCTCCGACGAGAACAAGCGCCGGATGTTCGACATGGGCCAGGACCCCTACGCTCCCGGCGGTGGCGGCGCGGGAGGCTTCGGCGGCGGGGGCGGGTTCGCCTTCGACGACATCATGAACGCCTTCTTCGGCGGCGGCCAGCCCGGCGGGCGCGGCCCCCGGGAACGGGTCCGGCGCGGGCGCAGCATCAAGATCCGGGTCGAACTGGACCTGGTGGAGACCGCGTTCGGGGTCAGCAAGGAGATCACCTTCCCCACCGCGATCCTGTGCGAGACGTGCCAGGGTGAGGGGACCGCGGCCGGTTCGCACCGCACCACGTGCGAGATGTGCCACGGCCAGGGCGAGGTCTCCCAGGTGACGAGGTCCTTCCTGGGCCAGGTCATGACCTCCCGCCCCTGCCCGCAGTGCTCGGGCCAGGGCTCGGTCATCACCAACCCCTGCGGCGACTGCGCGGGGGAGGGCCGGGTGCGCGAGAAGGTCACCCGTACCGTCAAGATCCCGGCCGGCGTCGACGACGGCACCCGGATCCAGCTCGCCGGAGAGGGTGAGGTCGGCCCCAACGGCGGCCCGCGCGGCGACATCATCCTGGAGATCATCCAGCGTCCCCACCCGACCTTCGAGCGGCGCGGCGACGACCTGCACTGCACGGTGACGGTCCCCATGACGGCCGCCGCGCTGGGCGCGTCCTTCGCCTTCGACACCCTGGACGGGACCGAGAACATCGATCTGCGGCCGGGCACCAACTCCGGCCACGTCATCACCCTGTCCAACAAGGGCGTCACGCACCTGGACGGGGGAGGTCGGGGCGACCTGCGCATCCGCGTCGACGTGGAGACCCCGGGCAAGCTCGACGAGGAGCAGGAGAACCTCCTCCGCAAGTTCGCCGAGCTGCGCGGCGAGGACCAGTCCCCGGGGCGGTTCAGCCCCGGGCACGGCGGCCTCTTCGCCAAGCTCCGCGACGCCTTCGGCGCGAAGTGACACCCCCCGTCTTCCTGGTCGGGACCGCCGCACTGGCGGCCGACCGGGTGACGGTGGACGGCCCCGAGGGGCACCACGCCGCGGTCGTGCGGCGCATCAGGGAGGGCGAGACCGTCGACCTGTCCGACGGTCTCGGCCTGCGTGCCCGGTGCACGGTGTCCGCCGTGGGCAGGGACCACGTCGTCTGCACGGTGGTGGAGCGCCGGGAGGAACCCGCGCCGCGTCCCCGCCTGACCGTGGTCCAGGCGCTGCCCAAGGGCGACCGCGGCGAACTGGCCGTGGAGATGATGACCGAGGCCGGGGTGGACACGATCGTGCCCTGGGCCGCCGAGCGCTCCGTCACCCGCTGGAAGGGCGACCGGGCGGCCAAGGCGCTGGCCAAGTGGCGCGCCACCGCGAGGGAGTCGGCCAAGCAGGCGCGGCGGGGGCGGCTGCCCCTGGTCGAGGACCTCGCGGACCGGTCCGCCGTGGCCGGGCTGCTGGCCGGAGCCGACCTGGGCGTGGTCCTGCACGAGGACGGGGCCGGACGCCTGGCCGAACTGGACCTGCCCTCGGGCGACGGTCCGGGGATCGTCGTGGTGGTCGGCCCCGAGGGCGGGTTCTCCGACGCCGAGCTCGACGCGTTCACCGCGGCGGGCGCCGTGCGGGCCCTGCTGGGACCGAGCGTGCTGCGCACCTCCACCGCTGGGGTCGCCGCCCTGGCGGTGCTCCAGGCGCGCACCGGGCGCTGGTAGCGGCGAGGGGCACGGGGCCGGGAGCGGGCACACCGCCGACGGAACGACGGAGGCGGCCGGGGGGATCCCCCCGGCC
>NZ_JBSHDN010000036.1:0-41733 GCF_053616335.1 Nocardiopsis sp. NPDC055824 | reverse complement strand
ATCTTCATCGTCGACCCGGGCGCGAGCTGGCCGAGGAAGGACGCCTCGAAGCCGTCCGCGCGGTGGTCGGCCACGGCCAGGATCCCCCCGGTACTGGGCCGCAGCGCCACCACGGAGGCCTCCGCCCGCCCGGCCACCGCCTGTTCGGCTGCGCGCTGGGCGGCGGCGGAGAGCGTGGTGCGCACGGTGCCGCTTCCCGAGGGCGTCGCGCACCCGCCCCTTCGACGAGCCCAGGGCCCGCGCGGCACCGGCCGCGTCCACGTCGGCCAGGAGCGACACGAGCGCCACCCGGGTGTCGCCGCCGGCGGCGTTGAGGGCCTCCGCGCACGCCTTCTCGCCCAGGCCGGTGGCCTGCGTCAGGATGGTCACCACCCGGCCCCGCAGCTTGCCGTTGGTGGCGTCCACGCCCACCATCAGGTTCGAGAACGTCCGGCCCATGCGCACCATCACCGCGGTGGAGAACGCGTTCAGGGCGAGCTTCTGCGCCGTGCCGGCCTTCATGCGCGTGGACCCGGCGATCACCTCCGCGCCCGTGGAGACGCCCACGTGCACGTCCGCGGCCGAGGCGAGCGACGCCCCGGGGTTCGCGCTGATCAGCACCGTCGACGCCCCGCGCTCCCTGGCCGCCTCCAGGGCTCCCCCCACGTACGGGGTGCGGCCGCTCGCGGCCAGCCCCACCACGAGGGAGCCTTCGGACACGCCCGCGGCGTCGATCCGGCCGGACTCCCAGTCGTCCTCGATCCCCTCCACGGCCCGTGCCAGCGCCTCGCCGCCGCCCGCGTGGTGCGCCACCACCCACTCGGCGGGCACGCCGTACGTCGGCGGCAGCTCGGCGGCGTCCTGCGCGGCGATCCGCCCCGAGGTGCCCGCGCCGAAGTAGTGGATGGCCGCCCCGCCCTCCAGGGCGGCCACCCCCAGCTCCACGGCCCGCGCCAGCTCGGGCAGGACCGCGCCCACGGCCGCGGGGACCGTGGTGTCCTCGGCGTTGATCTGCCGCAGGATGTCGAGCGCCGGGAGCAGGTCGATGTCGTACGTGCCGGAGTTGCGCTCTTCTGTGGGGGCGCGCACGATCACGGCCCCACCGCCCTCCGGGTCGCCGGGGGGCCGGGGGACGTCTTCCCCGCCGCCGTGTACCGCGCTCTCCTGTTCGGTCCGCACCCGTGCCGTTCCTTTCCGTAGGGCCGAGCCCGGCCCACCGCCGGGAAACCGGGCGACGGGGCCGGACGCGCGCCGGTCAGTCGTCGTTTCCGTCGGTGCTCCTGCTGCCGGGGGAGTCCCCCCGGCGGCGTCTGCGGTCGTCGTTGATCCGCAGGCCCCGCACAGCCTCGAAGGTGGTCTCCAACGCGGTGCGGCTGTCGGTGTAGCGGCTCTGGGCCAGGCCCACGAACAGGCAGTCCACGACGGTCAGCTGGGCGAGCCTGCTCGCGGTCGCCCCGGACCGGAACGTGGTCTCCCGCGCCGCCGTGGTCAGCACGTGGTCGGCGAACCCGATCGCGGACCGGGGGAAGTTGGTGATGGCGACGGTCCGCGCCCCTCGCCTGCCCGCCTCGGTCAGCGCCTGGACCGTGTCGATGGTCGAGCCGGAGTGGGAGATGCCGATGGCGACGTCCCGCTCGTCGAGGAGGGCGGCGCTGGTGAGCATGACGTGCGCGTCGGACCACGCGAACGAGGTCATCCCGATCCGGTGCAGCTTCTGCTGGAGGTCGGCGCCGACGAACGCGCTCGCCCCCACCCCGTACACGTCGATGCGCCGCGCGCCCGCCATCGTGTCGATGACCGTGCGCAGGACGTCCACGTCCAGGGCCGCCCCGGTCTCCTCGACGGCGCGCGCGTCGGTGTAGGCGATCTTCTGGACCACCGTGACGAGCGTGTCGTCGGGGTTGATGTCGCTGGACAGCTCGGGGGAGCCGGAGCGGGCGCCGCGGGCCTGCCCGGCCTCCGTGGCCAGCGCCAGGCGCAGCTCCCGGTACCCGCTGAAGTCGATGGTGCGGCAGAACCGGATCACCGTCGCCTCGGAGGTGGCGCAGTCCTTGGCGAGCTGGGTGATGGAGGAGGCCGCGGCCCTCTCGGGGTCGTCGATGACGCGCTGGGCGACCCGCCGCTCGGCGGGCGCGAGGGAGGGCAGGAGCGACCGTATGCGGAGCACCGTCGTGGGGACGGGCGAGACGGAGAGCGCCCCGGTCTCCGGTAGGTCGCCCGAAGGCTTCGGAATTTGCGCCATGGAGGAAAGTTTCTTTCGGTCGTGGTGCAGAGTCAACGCAGTGGAGGGAAAAAGCGGGAGAATCAAGGATTTCAAGGGACGGTCGCGGCAGCAAGTATCCACCCTCCGATTGCGGGATCCCAGCTCAGGCGGCACCCTGGGGGCGGGGGCGTCGCGGTTCATCCGTCACGCGCGCAACCCGCCAGGGGGGATGGTGCCGTGTCGCCGAGCGACTCGGAAGGACGGCGGTCCGGATCGGCCGCCGGGACCGGCGCGACGGCCGGCACGCGGCCGGTCGACCGCGGGGCCGGGGGGCTCCACGTCGGGCTGCTGGGGCAGTTCGGCGTCGAGGTCGCAGGGGTGCCGCTGAACCTGCGCGGGGACAAGCGCCGCGCCCTGCTCGCCTCGCTCCTCCTCAACGCGGGGAGCACCGTCCCCACCGCCCACCTCGTCGAGCGGATCTGGGACGCCCCGCCCACCCAGGCCAACCGCAGCGCCCTCCAGGTCCACGTCGCCCGTGCCCGCGCGCTGTTCGAGCACCACTGCGGCACGCCGCTCATCCGCGGCGGGAACGGCGGCTACCGCATCGACCTCGCCGAGGAGCAGTCCGACCTCCTGCGCTTTCGGGCACTGGTCGGGAGCGCGGCCGACGCCGCGGCGCGGGGCGACCGCGGGGCCCGCACCGAACTCCTCATCCGGGCCCTGGGCCTGTGGCGCGGCCCGGTCCTGGCCGACGTGGCCAGCCCCGTCCTGCACTCCCGCGACGTGCCTCCCCTCACCGAGGAGCTGCTGCGCGCCGCGGAGGAGGGCTTCGGCGGGGCCCTGGCGCGCGGCGACCACGAGCGGGTGGCCGACCAGATCCGGCCGATCGCCACCGACCACCCCGAGCGCGAGCCCCTCATCCGCGTCCAGATGATCGCCCTCTACCGCAGCGGCCGTCCCAGCGAGGCCCTGCGTGTGTACGCGCGCACCCGCGACGCCCTGGTCGAGCGCCTCGGCGCCGACCCGGGACGCGAACTCCAGGAGACCTTCCACGGCATCCTGCGCGGGGACCTGGACCCCCCGTCGGAGCACGGGCCCGCGCGGCCCCCGGGGCACGACGCGCACCGCGACCCGCTCGCGCGCATCCCGCGCCAGAGGGCCCTGGTCCGCGGCGCGGGGACGCCCGCGGAGGACACCGGCGCCTGCGCCGGCGCGGACGCGGCCCCGGGGGGACCCGCGGGCCGGTGCGTCCGGGCGGAGGAGCCGGCGCCCGATCCGGTCCGGCCCCCCGCCAGGGTGCCCGGCTCCGTCACGCCCTCCGAGCTGCCCTCCGCCCCCGCCGTCCTGGTGGGGCGCGACGGGGCCCTGGCCGAACTCGACCGGCTCGTCGACCCGCGCGGGGGCACCCCCGGCAGCGTGCTCGTGCGCGGCCCGGCCGGGGCGGGGAGCAGCGCCCTGGCGCTGCGCTGGGCGCACGCGGTGGCGCCGCACTTCCCGGACGGCCAGCTGTACGTCAACCTGCGCGACGGCGACGGCTCCCCGCGCGACACGGCCGAGGTCCTGCGCCGGCTGGTGCGCTCCCTGTCCTCGGGGTGGCACGGCACGGGCATCCTGGACGCCGAGGACGCCGCGGCCCGCGTCCGCACGCTCCTGGCGCGCAGACGCGTCCTGCTGATCCTGGACAACGCGGCCACCAGCCGCCAGGTGCGGCCCCTGCTGCCCGGCGGCGCCGGTTGCGCCGCGGTGGTCACCAGCCGGAACTGGCTGACCGACCTGCTGGTGCGCGACGGGCTCCGCGCGCTCCCGGTGGGGGCGCTGCCGCCGGGGGCCGCCGTCGAACTGCTCCGCTCACAGATCGGTGCGGACCGGTGCCGGGAGACGGTGCTGCGGCGCCTCGCCCACCTGGCGGGATACCTGCCGCTGCCGCTGCGGATGGCCGTGGCCTGGTTCGACACCAACCCGCACGCGTCCGGCTCGGAGCTGGTGCGGAGCCTTGAGGAGGCGGGCCCGGCACGCGGCGTCACTCCCACGGCCCGGATGGCCGCCGTGCTGCGTACCGGGCCCGGGACGGGCCGCCACGGCCGCGGGGAAGTACCGGTCGGAGCGGACCCGCCCGGCACAAGTGTGGGACAGGCGTCTTACGTTCGGCTTTCACCCGGATGAGGACTGCCCGCCCTGCGGTTGGCCGGGAGGTGGGCGGAGCGTGGCGGCCCGTGGACGCGGCGCGAACGGAAAACCAAGCACCGGTGGTGAAATCGGTCGGATTTGTCTACGGGGGTCCGCTGGGGTCGCACGAGTCGCTAGTGTCAACCCCATGACACAGAACAATGATCCCAACCTGGACCCGGCGGGCAACACCCAGCACTTCCGCCGCTTCGTCGACGAGAACCCGGAGCCCGAGGAGCCCGCGCGCCGCCCGATCCTGCCGCTGGTGCTGGCGGGCGTCGGCGTGGTCCTGGCGATCGCGGTGGTCGTCGCGCTGGTCCTGGCCTTCTCCTAGGACCCCTGTCGGGCTCTGGCGGCACGGGGCGGACCCGCCGGTCGGTCCGGAACCGGTTCGCGACCGCCCCGCGGTCCTGCTAGAGTTAACGACGTCGCCAGGGGGTACGGGCCACGGTCCGGCACCCGGGAGCGGCGGGCGTCATTAGCTCAATTGGCAGAGCAGCTGACTCTTAATCAGCGGGTTCGGGGTTCAAGTCCCTGATGACGCACACGATCCGAGACCCCGATCGATTCCGATCGGGGTCTCGTGCTTTCCCGGGACCGAATTCGCCGATCGCCCTTTCCCTGTTTTTCGCGTCCTCCTTTCCCTACTCCCCGAATTCGCGCTGACGCATTCTGTGCCCTTGGCGTCCCGTGCGGAACGGCGTCCCTTTCGGGGGGTCGTTCGCCGCTTCCGGCAGCGGTCGGTGGTGATGTGCGGCACGTCGAACTGTCGTAGCCGGATGGTCTCCTGCGTTCGGTGCCCGAGATCCCCTTGGGTCCACGGCATCGCAGCTCAGTCAATGCGCATCGTGACCGTTCGGTCTCATGAGGTGACCTCCCTAATGAGATTGACATAAATCCCCTGGTGGGGAAATGTTGCGTTTCTGCCGCCTCTCTCGGAGAGGCAAGAACCCCTTGTACCAACCCCGGAGAATCCCCATGTCTGTTTCCCCCGTCCTGCGCGCCACCGGTCTGTCCGCGCTCGCCCTCGGCTCCGTCCTCGCCCTCAGCGGCTGCGGCGCCATCACCTCCCTCATCGGCGGCGGCAACGTCTTCGACATCAGCGTCGGCGACTGCTTCGTCGAGTCCGAGATGGACGCGGCCTTCGCCACGGGCGAGGTCAGCGACGTCCCCCTGGTCGAGTGCACCGAGGAGCACGACGCCGAGGTCTACTACACCGAGGACCTGCCCGAGGGCGACTTCCCGGGCACGGAGTCGGTCAACGCCTCCACGGAGGAGATCTGCTACGGGGACAACTTCACCGACTTCGTCGGCGTCTCCTACGAAGAGTCCGAGATCTACGCCGGCGCGCTCTTCCCGACCGAGGAGAGCTGGAACCAGATGGACGACCGCGAGGTCGCCTGCTACCTGACCACCAGCGGTGAGATGGTCACCGGCACCCTCTCCGGCGCCAACCGCTAGACCTGCTGAACCCGCTGGACCCGCGAGTACCGCGCACCTCCGGTGACGGGCCCTGCTCCAGCCCGCGCCGCCCCGCGCCGCTGTTCACCTGCGGCGATGGAGAGCACGTCGCGACCGGAGAATTCAAAAATTCTGATTCGCCCCGTCTTGGGCTGAAACCTTCTCCGTGTCACGTGCATCTTGATACATGTCGCCGACCCTCCCCCGAGTCGGTAGCAAGCAACCCTCGAACTGGTGGAGTACTACTCATGTCCGCAACGCGCCGCCCGCTGCTCGGCCGCATCACTATCGGGATCCTGGCCGTCGGCGCCTCGCTGTCCCTCTCCGCATGTGGCCAGCTTCCCCTGCTGCCCCCCGCCCTCACCGGCGGGGCCGAGGTCTCCCCCGAACCGGTCGAGACCAGCGAGACCCCCGAGACCCCCGCCCCGGAGCCCGTGGAGTCCGAGGAGCCCGCCGGCGCCTCCGACACGGACGTCTTCAACGTCGGTCTGGGCGACTGCCTGAACGAGATGACGCAGAACACGGACGACCAGATCTCCGAGGTTCCCATCATCGACTGCGCAGAGCCCCACGACTACGAGGTCTACCACGTGGAGGACATCGCGGAGTCGGGCGACTACCCGGGCGACACCGCCGTCCAGGAGGCCGCCAACACCATCTGCCTCGACGCCTTCGACGCCTGGGTGGGCATGGCCTACGCCGAGTCCGGCATCGACTACACGCCGCTGTACCCCGTCGAGGAGGGCTGGAACCTGGGCGACCGCGAGGTCCTCTGCCTGGCCTACGACATGGCCGGCCAGGTCGAGGGCACCCTCGCGGGCGCCGCGTACTAGCGCCGGGACCGGACAGCGCTCCGGTCCTGCGGCACGACCCGGCTCCTGTCCTTGTCGCGGGCAACTGCGACGAACCCCGCGACAAGCACAGGATCCTTCCCGGCGGACCTCGTCCGCGGCCCCGGACATGCCTCCGGCAGGCGCACGACGAGCACGGGACCCGGCCCTTACCGGTCCCGGTCCGCACCGCATGACGAACGGCCCGCACCGCACGGTGCGGGCCGTTCGCGTTCTCCGGGGGAGGGGCTCAGGTCGTCCCCTCCCCCGGACCGGTTCCCGGTCAGACCCCGGAGCCGCCCGTGGCGGGCAGGAGCAGCGGGGCGACGGGCTCGGCCGGTTCCTGCGCGAACGCCTCGGCGGTCTCGGCCGCCGGGGCCGGTTCCGCGGGCGGAAGGCCCTGGCAGGTGACGTCGGCCGGGGCCTCGCCGTCCACCAGGTAGGCGTCCACGGCGTCCCTCACGCACGGCAGGCCGAAGGAGTGGTAGAAGCCGTGCCCGCCGTCCCCGGCCACCGTGACCAGCGGGTTGTCCAGGCGTTCGGCCATGGCCACGCCGTCCTCGTAGGGGGTGTTGGCGTCCAGCTCACCGGCGATGACCAGGCCCCGCGGGTAGCCGTCGCGCTCGGCGTCGACCGCGGGTTCGGGCCGGTCGACGGTGCTGAAGGCGCACGGGTGGGGGGAGGCCCACCCCGCGCCGCTCCCGTAGGGGTGCTCCTCCCGGTACACGCGGCTGTCCTCCCGGTACACGCTGAGCCGGCCGGGCCACTCCGTCTCGCACAGGACCGCGGTCTGGAGGTCCGGCGTGAAGGTGTCGCCCACCACAGGGCTGTAGGCGATGCTCAGGGTTTCGTACCCCTCGGGCAGCGGCTCGTCGTTGACGAGGAACCACTGGAACGAGGCGAACGCGTCCCACGAGGCCTGGAACCGCGCGTGGAAGCCGATGTCCATGTCGAAGAAGTTGTTCTCGTACCCCGGCATGGGGGAGTCCTCGCCGAGCGGCTCCTCCCGGAGCCGCGCGGAGGTGGCGTCGAGCGTCTCCCGCACGTCGTCCGCGGTGGTACCGAAGCCGTACAGGTCGTCGTGCTCGGCGAGCCAGGCCGCGTACCGGTCCATGTTGGCGCTGAAGGCCGGGGCCTGGCCCATGAGAGCGTCGCGCGACACGCCCTCGGGGCGGGTGGCGGAGTCCAGGACGCTGCGGTCCATCCGCTCGGGGAAGAGGGTGCCGTACACCGCGCCCAGGTACGTGCCGTAGGAGCCGCCGAGGTAGTTGAGCTTCTCCTCGCCCAGCGCGGCGCGGATGACGTCCATGTCCCGGGCGGTGTTCGCGGTGCTCATGTGCGGGAGCAGGTCGCCCTGGGTGCGCTCGCAGGTGCGCTGGTAGTCGACCGCGGCCCTGGTCATGGCGGAGAACTCGGCGTCGGTCGGGCGCGTGAAGAAGGGCAGGGGGCCGGCACCGCAGTCCACGCGGGGTGAGGACGCGCCGGTGCCGCGGGGGTCCATGCCGATGATGTCGTACACCTCGGCCGCACGCGTGTCCCCGAGGGCCCAGCCGGCTGCGGGGTTGTCCGCGAGGGAGAGGGGGACGGCGCGCCCGTGGCCTCCGGGGCCACCGGGGTTGGTGAGGAGGATACCGCGCCGCCGTTCGGCGTCGTCGGCGGTCCCGCGGCTGACGGCCACGGTGATGCGCGTGCCGCCGGGATCCGCGTAGTCGAGGGGGACCTCGATGTCGGCGCACTCCAGGCCGGGGAGTTCGGCCTCGGCGCAGGGGGCCCACGCGACGTCCTGGTCGTAGAACTGCGCGAGGGCGGTGTCTGCGGGGGCGGGGTCGGCGGGGTCGGCCGCGGCGGGTGACGCCGCCGCGAGGGAGGTGGTGAGGGCGGCCGTCAGGACGCTCGCGGCCAAGGGGATCGTGCGTGCTCGGCGCACAGGGGTGGCCTCCGCTTTCGGTCTCGTTCCGGGGGGAACGGGGTCGTGTGCTTCGGAGGCACCACGGTACGAACCGGACGTACGTGTGCAACATTGACGAATGTCATGGATCCGGCCCATGGCCGGATGCGGACAGTGACGTCCCGCGCCGACGGTGTCGGCTCGCCGGAGGCTCCGGGGCCGGCGGGCCGGGGTCGGTGGCCCGGGCGGCCCGTACGTGTGGGCCCCCGCCCCGCACCCCGCCCCCGCCCCCGCCCCCGATGATCTTGTACCTATAGACGTTCTCGACGCCCAACTGCGCTATAAGTACAAGATCATCGGGGGTGGAGACCGGGGTGGAGACCGGGGGTGGAGAGGGTCAGGGCCGTGGACCTTTCCGGTCAGCGCGCCCAGATCCGGACGGTCCTGTTGAGGAAGGCGCTCCACTCCCGGCCGGGGAAGGCGAGGGTGGCCAGGTCGCGGTGGCGGGTGTCGCGCAGGAACACCGCACCGGCGACGGCCGTCTCGTTGACCTCGACGCAGTCACCTTGGGCGCCGCTGTAGGGGGACGTGTGCCAACCGACCAAGGTCCCGTTGACCTCGACGCAGTCTCCGCGAGCACCGCTGTAGCTGCTCTTGCGCCAACCGCCGTCGGGGATCACCGCCATGTCAGCCTCCCCAGGCTTCTGACAGCACATGGGGCGAGGCTACCGGCACGTGATGCGTCGTAGACAGGCCGTCGTGCGGTGACGGCCGGACGGGAAGCGGTTGGAAGCGTTGGCCGTGGCGGCGGAGGCGTGGGCGGAGCACCTGGGCGGCAGGTAGGAGGGTGGGGCCTTCGGTCCTAGTGGTGTGTCCTGGCCCGGGGTAGCCTGAACCGGCTGAACACGAGAACCGCACCCCGTCACCAACACTGACGGGGTGCGGTTTTTCGCGTTCGTGGGGGCTACCAGCCGCGCACCGCCGCCAGCAGGGCGGTCCACTCGGGGGCCGGGGCCTCCAGGTGGCCGAGCGGCCGGTTCTGGGTGTCGCGCACCAGGACCGCGGCCTGATCGCGGCGGGCTTCCAGGCAGTTGCCGCCGTTCGCGTTGCTGTAGGTGGACTTGTTCCAGTCCTCGGTCATCATGTGATGCTGCCTCGAATCTCTTCCATGCGGGACCGTGACGCGGGTACCGGCAGAGCGGAGCTTCCCAGGTCCGCGAATATCCGCTCGTAGCTTGCCACAACCTCTTGCTGCTTGAGTGACACCCCGGTCTCCTGGCTTTCGACGTAGACGAACGGGTGGCTGTCCGGTACCTCAATCAGCGTAAAGGACCCGCCCAGGCCCGCATGTCCTTCGGTCGCGATCGGCACCACCTGGATCTTGACCCGAGGAAGGCGGGACATGTCGATAAGGCGGCTGATTTGGTCCTTCATCACCTGGGGGTCACGGAAGCGGCGCAGAAGCACCACTTCGTCCAGGAGCAACATCAACGCAGGTGGGTGGGCCTGTTCCAGAACTTGTTGACGATGCTGCCTGGCCTTGACGATGTGATCGAAGCTGCTCTGAGGGGCTTCCGGCTTCGCGATCTCGTTGATGGCCCTGACATAGCCCTCGGTTTGGAACAGTCCAGGAACCAGGCCGTGGGAGTACTCACGGATCTTGACAGCCGTCTGCTCCGCTTCTGCCACTTCGCGGAAGTACGCGGTCATGCCGAAGCCGGAGAACACCGCATCCCACGCGTCCATGAGAACACCCCGCGCGGTAAGAGCGTGATCCAGGCGAACCACTGGTTCCCGACGCGTCCCCTTTTTCCCGAGTTCCAAATCGCTGACCGTGCTCTGGGAAACGGTGGCGAGAGCGGCAAGTTCCTGCTGAGAGAGCCCTGCCTGACCTCGGAGTTTCCTGAGCATCCTTCCAAAGCGAAGCCGTGCAGCTTCTTCGCTCTCCTCCGTTTTCCTCAAAGCATCACTCGCTTACCCAACGGAACCGCTGGTCATGGAACTTTTACCGTCTTGGGCGGTAATCATAGACCGAGAGGCGGTTCAGTTGGCAAGGTTCATGATGAAGGGCCTTCCCGGCTGAGGTGGACGGTAGACGGGCGATGTTTTATCCGCTGCTGCCTGTAGGGAAATAGGCCCACAAGGACACAAAAGAGCCCCGGAAGCCGATTCGAGGCGGCCTCCGAGGCAAAAGCCCCACCTGTCACGCAATGACACGAGGTGAGACGATTGAAGCCTATCGCCGCTTCGGCACCGCAGCCAGATCCCGGGTCCGAGCCCAAAGTGCCGTACCCGCATCGGATCGGGTTCTCCGAGCCCCACCGGCACGGCATCCTCCTGGGACACGAGCGGGGCTGTACCGCCCTGGCCGCGTGGGTGCCCACGGTGGTTTCCCGCCGGGCGAGGAAACCGGTCTTCCTGGTGGCCGAGGCGCTGGTGTCGAACGCCCGCAAGCACTCCCGTTCGGGGGTCCCCGGCGGGACCGTGCGGGTGGTCATCGACGTCAACCCGTTCCTGGTCGGCGTCGCCGTGACCGACAACGGCCCCCGGGGCGACACCGTCATCCCCTACCCGCGTCTGGGCGATGTCCGGCAGGCTCCGCTTCCCGGTCTGCACCTGGTGGACCACCTGGCCGTGTACTGGGAGTGGGACTGGGCGTGGAAGGGCGCCGGGGCGGGGCCGTTGACGGTGCGCGCGGTGGTCGAGAACCCGTGAGGTGGCATCCCGGGCAGGACCGCGAGTACCGGCAGGTGGCCGCATCGCTCACCTACCACCACCCGGACTGGTGGGTGATGTGGTCGTACTCCCTGCGTATGTGGGTGGCGTTCTTCCTCGGCCCCGCCACGGTGGCGCCGCTGCGCTGCGCCAACCCTGACCGGCTCTCCCGGCAGATGCGGCACGTGACCCGTACGGTCGCCTCCGGCCGCTCCCCCTGAGAACCTCCTCCGGGCGGCACCGTTGCGCCCGGAGGTTCCCCGCCCGGTGCGTTCGCGCCGGGCCGCGGGGCCGCCGCCGAAAAGGGGGGCCGGCGGCCCCGCCCCTCAGACCCGGGGCCGGTCGTACTTCCCCGGACCGGACCCGGCCCCCGCCCCTCGACACGAACGACACCGATGGAGAACCACGTGCCCACCGCGCCCCTGCCCGACCTGGTCGAGACCGCCGACGCCCTGCTCACCCCCGGCGAAGTCGCCCGTCTCTTCCGTGTCGACCCCAAGACCGTCACCCGCTGGGAGAAGGACGGCCGCCTCGCCTCGGTCAAAACCCTGGGCGGGCACCGCCGCTACCCCAAGGCACAGATCACCCACGCTCTGAACGCCGGAACGGGCAGCACCGAGGTCGTCCGCGCACTGGAGGCGGTCCACGCCCTGGCCCTGGAAACCGGGGCGATGGGCGACGCCGGACACGTCGCGACCCTCATCGAAACCCTGCGCACCGGAAAGACCACACCGCAGCCCTGACCCGCCCGCACTGGGGCCTGGACACCACAGAGCCGGGCCTGCAACGGGCCCGCCCCGCAGGAAGAAGGACACTGGTGATCACTCGGTCCAGGCCCCCTTACGCCAGCGACGGGACTCCGCTCGTGCCCCGCTACACCGAGCACGCCGAACGCCTCGCGTCCCGAACCATGCAGGAACGGGAACGAGCCGCCGCGGACGCCGCCGCCGGTCTGGCCCGCCTGGAACAGATCGCCGCCCAGCAGCAGTTCAACGCCGCCCAGGCCCGGCTGGAAGCCGCCCGCAGACGGGTCGAGGCCCAGGACACCGCCTGCCTGGGGGTGGCGATCCGCCACTGGTGCCAGCGCACGACCACGTGAAGTGCACACCACCACCGTTCTCGCTAAGAGCATGGTCGCGGCAGGGGCGAGCTGGATCAGCGGCACCGGCTACCGGGCTAGACGCCACCTGCTTGTCCCGATTCTGATGTAACGACTGCGGAAGCACTCATCCCTGCTTCGTCCCTGACGAAATGCCATACCCAACATTCCACCCTGATCGTGCCCACCCCCGCACCAGGAGGACCTTGTGGACAGGAACGAACACACTCTTGAACTGAACACCTCGCACACTGCCGTCCCCGGATTCCTCGTCTCGCTCGATGGGCCATCCGGAGTCGGCAAGACCACCACCGCCCGACACCTCCACAGCCTGCTCAACGCCGCAGGACACCGGACGATCCTCGAAGCGCAGCCCTCCGACTCCCCCATCGGGGAACTCGCCCGCCACAGCACACACACCATCCACGGCCTCGCGCTCACATGCCTGATGGCTGCCGACCGCTACCACCACTTGGCAACCACCCTCACCCCTCACCTGTTGGCCGGTCGGATCGTCGTGTGCGACCGCTACGTTCCGACTGCGTTCGTACTGGACCAACTCGACGGAGCCGCTCCCGAGTTCATCGCCTCCCTGTACCAGTACGCCCGCCCCGCCGACCTGTTCGTGTTCTTGACCGCGCCCGCACAGGTCTGCGCTGGCAGGGTCCGCGGTCGGGGCAGCAACTACAGCCGCTTCCACCACACGAACACCGCTGAGGCCGAGCGGGAACGCGCCCTGTTCGCTGAGACAGCGCAACGGTACCGGCACGCCGGTCTGCCCGTCCTGGAGCACTCCACCGAATCTTCGCCCCCCGAGGTCGTCGCGGCCCAGCTGGCTTCCCGGGTCAGCGCGGTGATTATCAACCGTCAGACCGAAAGGAACCGGTGACATGAAGGTGGTACTGCTCTACCCCGAGGTGTACGACATGGCCCGCTACAAGGAGGGGCGCCGGGAGTTCCCACCGTTCGGGGTGCTCTACCTGGCTTCTGTCATGGAGCAGGCCGGACACCAGGTGGCCATTGAACGCGTCACCCACACCCGTACCGGTCTGGACTTGACCGACTACGACGCCGTCGGGTTCAGTCTGGCGTCCTCGGCAACCTATGGGCTGATGCTCCAGGCTCGCAGGAATGCGAGTCTCGCCCCCGGCGCATTGGTGATGGTGGGCGGAGTCCACTGCAACTTCTACCCCGAGGAGTCCCTCGCCGACTTCAACGCACACGTGGCCGCGATCGGGGAAGCCGAGGACACCATCCTCGAACTCCTGGACCACGTCGACGACCGCGACTTCACCGGGGTGGCCGGGGTAGTGTTCCCGGGCGAGGGCCAACCCGTCCGCACACCGCCCCGGGTCCTGATGCGCGACATCGACAGGCTCCCCAACCCCGCCCGCCACCTGCTGCCCACCGAGGACTTCGTCCTCTCCGACCGGCTGGCCGGAACCGACGTGCGCATGGCCCACACCATGTTCAGCCGCGGCTGTCCCTTCCCCTGCTCGTTCTGCGCGGTCGCCCAGCGCCGAATGCAGTACCGGGGCGGCGCCTCGGCTCGCGCGGAGCTGGTGCACATGATCGAGGCCTACGGCATCGAGGGCTTCGCCATCGTGGACGACAACTTCATCGTCAACAAGTCCAAGGTCGCTGACATCTGCGAGCACATCACCGACCTTGGGCTGAGCTGGTCGGCGCTCTCCCGGGTGGACACCGTGGACCAGCCGCTGTTGGACAAGATGGCGCAGGCCGGGTGCATCGAGGTCAAGTACGGCGTCGAGTCCGGGAGCGAGCGTCTGCTGAAGGCGATGCGCAAGAACACGACCCAGGACAAGATCCGCCGCGCGGTTCACATGAGCGCGAACGCGGGCATCCAGGCGAAGGCGTTCATTATCCACGGCTACCCAGGGGAAAACACCGAGACCACCCGGGAGACCATCGCTCTGTTGCGCGAGCTGCGTCCCCAACTGGGCCGGGTATCGCTGTTCCGGTTTGTGCCACTGCCTGGGACGGAGGTGTACGACAACGCTCTCCTGCACCGGGTGCACGGCACTCACGTCCAACCGGGTTTCGACGGGGACTGGGAGAGGTTCCACATCCACCACAACGACCGGCACTGGTGGGGGACGCAGACCGACTGGGAGGAGACCCAGCGCTCCTACACCGAACTGAGGAACTTCGTCGAAGCCGAATGGGGTCCGCAAGCATGACGGTTCCGAATGATCGGAAAGGCCACGGCTGTTAACCTCCCGCCCATGACCCCCGAACTCGAACCATTGATCGTGGACACCCACCACCTGCCCGATGGTGAGGCGTCCCGGCTGTGGCAATGGGTGCTGGCCCGGCAAGGGCTGGCACCCCACACCCGCCTCGGGTCGGTGGAGGAAACCGCTGACCTTGCACTGGGCCTGCACGCCGCACGGCTACCCTCCCCGTTCCAGACCGTCGCCGCCCGGGTGAGCGACCCTTCCCAAGTTCTCCGACTGTTGAAGCCCGCCGGGCGGCGAGGCCTGGTAACGGTGCGGTGCATGCGCAAGACCCTGCATACCCTGCCCCTGCACCTGGCCTCGGCCGCTCACGCAGCCACCCGCCACTTCCGTGAGCGCGACGCGCTGCGCGCCGTGGTCAACGCCCACGTTTCCGAAGCCGACGTCGCCGCAGCCACCACCGACCTGGTCGCTCTGCTCGACCAGGACGGCCCGACCGGGCACCGGGACATCGAACGGCGCCTAGCCGTCGACGGCAGGTCCGTGGCGCTTGTGCGCGTGGCCCTCAAACTCGCTTGGGAGAGGGGTGTTCTCACCTACACCAACAGTTCTCCGGTGTGGAACCGCGAGCAGCGCACCTTCGCGCTCGCTATGCGCGCCTACCCGGGGCTGAACACCAGTATGGGACGGGAGGAGGGAACCGAGACGCTGATGTCCGCCTATCTGGATCGGTACGGCCCCGTGAGTATGCGCGACGCCACCTGGTGGTCCGCGCTTTCACGCCGCGACGTGGCACAGGCCTGGGTGCGGGCCGGGGTGAAGCTCGTCCAAGTGGTGGTGCCGGCGTGGTCACCGCACCCGATGGTCATGGGAGCGGACCGGTTCACCGAGTTCACCCAGGCCGGGGGCCAGGAGAGCGGAGTGCACCTGCTGGCGCACGAGGACGTAGCGCTCAAGGCCTACTTCGAGACCCGCACCCGTTACCTCGGTTCCCTGCCAGCGTCCAAGGCGTTCAACCAGATCGGGGAGGTACTTCCGACCGTGGTCCTCAACGGCCGAGTCGTCGGGACATGGGCGTGGGACCCCAAGGACAGCCGGGTCCGCCACAAGACGGTGCCTGGGATGGTCCCTGAGGGAGCACGGTCTCGGGTGCGGTCGACGGCGCGGCGGATGAGCGAGGCTCTTCGGTCGGGAGCGGGTCACGCCGTGGACACGGGCTGACCGGTTCCTCTCCTTCCACACACGCCCCGCTGGTAGCGTCCCTGCTCTCACAGCCGAGAAGGGACCACACATGGAGCCGCTACCCGAGCGCACGCTCACCCTGGAAGAGATCCAGGACTACGTGGCGAAGATGGAGGTGGAGCGCGGGTTCTCCGACAGCACCCTGATCGAACAGGCCCTGAAGCTGGCGGAGGAGACAGGCGAGGTGTGCAAGGCCGTGCGCAAACACTCCTCGCTCGGCGTCGATCCCAACAGCGCCGTGGGCGGCCTGGGGGAGGAGCTCGCCGACGTGCTGATCTACATCGCGGCTCTCGCGAACAGGACAGGCATCGACTTGAGCAGGGCGTTGCGCGAGAAGGAGTCGGTGAACGCCAAACGCACCTGGCAGTAAGGCGTGGGGGCGGACGCGGTGAGCCCGTCTTCGGCCCGGGAAGACGCTGAAGCGTCGGGCGGGACCCAAGCCCCCTCCTGAATCAGCGTGTCCTCTGTCTTCCGCGGGAAGAGGAGATTCGCACCGTTCCGACAAAGCCAACGATTCCGTCATTGCGGATTATTCAGACGGCGCTGGTGTCCTGATCCGACCCTCTCACCCTCTCCCGGCCTCTCCTGACCTGCGGGGAAACGACGATCCGCATATTACCCCGGGGTAGTTCGCGAAAAAGCACGCCGCCACCCCACCCCTGCCCCTACTCTGGCCCCACAACTCCATCCACACAATGACCCCGCGACGGTTAACCGCCGTCCGGGGCCGTGGCCAGCAACCTTCAACCCTTAAACTCAAAGGAATTGCCAGCATGCGCCAGTTTAGCGCTGCCCTTCTCAGCTGCGCGCTGGGGGCGGCCAAGGCCCTCCTCACCCCCTCGCGCGGACGCCACTCCGCCAGGGCACTCCGCCGCCGACGCCGCTCCACGCGGGTCCGCCGCTACGCCCCGCTCCCGGTCGCACTGCCGCCGGTCGGCGCGGCCCCCGACCGCCCGGCCCCTGCGCCGCCCGCACCGGCCCGACCGCTGTCGCCACCGCGCACGGCTGCGCCCGCCAGGGAGACCGCCCTCGTCCGCCCCTACTACGCGGCCCACGAACGCGAACTCGCCCTGGTCCAGGCCCGCGCCGACGCCCGCCTGCGGCAGTGGACCCGCACCGGCCCCGCCGCCCGGACGCCCGTCCCAGCGGGCGCTCCGGGACCCCTCCCGGCCCCCGCCAGGAGCCCCGCACGCTCGACGGGTTCGCCCCCGCCAGCCGGGTTCCGGCCGCCCGCCGAGCCCCCTCCGACTGCCGCGTCCCGGCCGCCCGGCGCGAGTACCGGGGGGTGCCCGCGTGAACTCCCCGACGCCCGCCGACGCACCGCGCCCCCTCGTCTTCTGGGAGCACCGCCTCTACCCCGGCAGCCTCTCCCGGCTGGCCCGGGTCCGCGCCGACCTCGCCGCCGACCTGGCCGGGTTCGCCCCCGACCTGGTCGACACCGTGGTCCTGTGCGCCAGCGAGCTCTTCGCCAACGGCGTCGAGTACACCGACTCCGGCCGGGCGGAGGGCGGCGAGGTCATCCGCTCGCTGTCCCGCACGGACGCACCGACGACGAGTGGAACGAGGCGGAGGGCCGGCGCGGCCTCCTGCTCATCGAGAACCTCACCCGCCGCTGGGGACACCTGCGCCTCGCCCCCTGGGCGGATCTGGGCACCCGCGTCTGGGCGGAGTTCGACGTCGATCCCTCCGGGGTGCCGGGCGGCCTGCGCCCCTACGTGTTCACCCGCTGACCCGCCCGGCGCGGCCGGCCCCTCCGGCTCCTCGGCACCCCGGCCCCGTCGACGCCTCCACACCGACGGGGCCGGGGTTCCCGGGGGCCGGACCGGCGGGATCCCAGGTCTGTGACCTGGTCACTTTTGTGCAGAGCACAACGCGTTGGTGCGTAAGGACTTTCGGTAATGCGCTGTTTTATTCCCGTTTGTTCGCTTTGTGATGCCGATCATGTCGCGCGGAAGACGCCGTTTGGTCACGGGGGTGGTGCACGCCACACCCCTCGGGTTACGGTGGCGATTTATTAGGAAACTTTCCTAATAAAAGGTGGCGCCTCCAGGCCACCAGCCGCACCCCCTGCCCGAAGGAGCCCCGTGGCCACCGAAATCGCGGCCTCCCCGCCACCAGGCGCCGGGGACGCCACATCGGCGCGCACCGACGCCCCCGCCCCGCCACTGCGGCGGATCTGGAACCACTACGCCGTCGTCAAGGTCCGCAAGGCCCTCGTCGTGGTGTTCGTCGTCGCCAACGTCACCTTCTTCCTCGGGCGCGCGATGCCCGGCGACCCCATCGACGTCATGGCCGGACGCCTCACCCAGAACGGCATGACGATGGAGGAGGCCCGCGCCGTCGCCATGAACTCGCTGGCCTACGACGTCGACGCCCCCCTCCACCAGCAGTGGTGGGACTTCCTCGTCGGCCTGGTCACGTTCGACATGGGCAACACCATCAACCGGCCCGGCGTCAGCGTCATGGACGCCATCGGCGCCTACCTGCCCTGGACCCTGTTCAGCATCGGCGTCGGCACCGTCATCGCGGTGGCCCTGGGCCTCGCGCTCGGCATGGTCATGGCCTACCGGCGCAACCAGTTCCTCGACCACGTGCTCAGCGTCGCCGCCTCGGTCCTGGGGGCCGTGCCCAACTACCTCATCGCCATGGTGCTCGTCGTCGGCGGCGGCATGTACCTGGGCTGGTTCAACCCCATCGAACTGCGCGGCACCGTCAGCCCCGGCGTGCAGGCGGGGTTCAACCTCGAATTCATCGGCGACGCGTTCTTCCACGCCTCACTGCCGATCCTCACCTACGTGCTCGCCATCATCGGCACCTGGATGCTCGTCATGAAGGCGTCCACCACCGAGGTCCTCAGCGAGGACTACGTCACCGTCGCCCGCGCCCGGGGCCTGCGCGACCGGCGCATCGCCGTCGCCTACGTCGGCCGCAACGCGGTGCTGCCCCTGGTCGCCCAGATCGCCATCTCCTTCGGCACCCTCGTCGGCGGCGCGATCTTCGTCGAACAGGTCCTGGTCTACAAGGGCGTCGGCGGACTCCTCCTCGACGCGGTCAACTACCGCGACTACCCCCTGCTCCAGGGCCTGCTCATCATCATCACCTCGTGCGTGGTGGCCGCCAACCTCGTCGCGGACATGCTCTACAGCCGCCTCGATCCGCGCATCCGCGACTAGAACCAGGGGGACAGCACCATGGCCGTCACCACCGCCGCCCCCGGAGTCGGGGTCTGGGGCGCCATCTGGCAGGGCATCACCCGCAGCACCAGCGGGTTCGTCGGACTCTGCCTCGTCCTGAGCGTCCTGCTCTTCTCCTTCGTCGGCCCGCTGCTCATCGAGACCGACAACCCCACGGACGTCACCAAGATCTGGGGCCCGATGACGTCCGAGCACTGGCTCGGCACCAACCACGAGGGCAAGGACACGTTCATCCAGCTCGTGCTGGGCGGACGCGAGCCCATCTGGGTCGGCCTCACCGCCGCCCTCATCACCGTCGCCATCGCCGTCGTCCTGGGCAGCCTCGCCGGCTACCTGCGCGGGCGCGTCGACCACTTCCTGCTCCAGCTCACCGACATCACGATGACCATCCCGTTCATCGTGCTCATGCTGGTCATCGCCTCGTTCTACCGCGCCGCGTCCCCGCTGATGGTCTCGCTCATCATCGGCCTCGTCACCTGGCCCTACCTCATGCGGTCCATCCGCGCCCAGGTGCTCACCCTCAAGGAACGCGAGTTCATCGAGGCCGCCCGCCTCCAGGACCTGGGCACCGCCCGCATCGTCTTCGTCGAGGTGCTGCCCAACATGGCGGGCTACATCTTCATCAACTTCATCATCGCCATCACCAACGCCATCTACGCGGTCGTCGGCATGTACCTGCTCGGCCTCCTGCCGAGCACCGCCGCCAACTGGGGGCTGATGATCCAGCAGGCCTGGGACAACAACGCCTTCCTGCTGCCGCAGGCCGCCCCGTTCCTGGTCGCCCCGATGGTGATGATCATGCTCTTCCAGATCGGCCTGGTCACCATGACCCGGTCCCTGGAGCAGGCCCTCAATCCACGACTCCGGGACAGGTGAGCCCAGTGACCGACCACCCCGCCGCCCCGGCCGCCGGGAAGGCCCCGGCCGGAGGCCCCGCCGAAGGGGCGCTGCTCTCCGTCCGCGGCGTCGACGTCGGCTACCGGACCGGGCGCAGAACCCGGGTCACCGCCGTCCGCGACGTCTCCTTCGACCTCTACCCCGGCCAGTCCATGGCGCTGGTCGGCGAGTCCGGCTGCGGCAAGACCACCCTCGGCCTCGGCCTGCTCCGGCTGCTCCCGCGCACGGGCGTCGTCTCCTCGGGGGAGATCCTGTTCCGCCGCAAGGACGGCCGGCTCGTCGACGTCCGCACCCTCGCCAGGGAGGACCTGCGCCGGTTCCGCTGGAACGAGGCCGCCATGGTCTTCCAGGGCGCCATGAACGCGTTCAACCCCGTGCTGCGCATCGAGGACCACTTCCTCGACACCTTCCGCGCCCACGAGGGCGGACGGCGCCGCCCCCGCAAGGAGATCCTGGAGCAGTCCGCCGACCTGCTCACGACGGTCCGGCTCGACCCCGCCCGCGTCCTGGGGAGCTTCCCCCACGAACTGTCCGGCGGCATGCGCCAGCGCGCCCTCATCGCGCTCGCCCTCGCCCTGAAGCCGCAGCTCCTCATCCTCGACGAGCCCACGACCGCGCTGGACATCCTCACCCAGCGCTCCATCGTCGAGCGCCTCGCCGAACTCCGCGACGAACTGCGGTTCGCGATGGTCTTCATCACCCACGACCTGGGCCTGGCCGCCGAACTCGCCGACCGCGTCGGCACCATGTACGCGGGCCGCATGATCGAGACCGGCACCACCCGCGACATCTTCTACCGGGCCCGCCACCCCTACACGTCGGCGCTGATCAACTCCGTGCCGCCCGTCGCGGGCGACCTCACCGTCCCGCAGTCGCTGCCGGGCGGACCGCCCAGCCTCACCGCGCTGCCGCCGGGCTGCTCCTTCGCCCCGCGCTGCGCGCACGCCGTCGACGCCTGCTCGCACACCCGCCCCACCCTGGACGTGCTCCGGACCCGCACCGAGGGGCTGAGCCACGCCGCGGCCTGCCTGCGTACCCACGAACTCCTCGAGGGGGCCACCCGTGATTGACCGCACCGCACCCGCGCCCCGGCCGGACCGCGCGGCCACCGCCGCAGAGGGACCGGACGGAGGCGGCCCGTCCGCCGAGGCCGCACCGGAGGCCGCCGCCCTGCGCGAGGCCGCCCCGCCCGTCCTCAGCCTCAAGGGGGTCCACCAGGTCTTCGGCACCCCGCGCGGCGACGTCCCCGCCGTCGCCGGGGTCGACCTGGAGGTCCGCCCCGGCCAGGTGCTGTGCCTGGTCGGCGAGTCCGGCTGCGGCAAGACCACCAGCGCCCGCATGGCCGCGGGACTCGCCGCCCCCACCGCGGGCTCCGTCCTCTTCCGGGGCAGGGACGTCGCCGCGATGGACAAGCACGAGCGCTCCGTGTTCCGCCGCGCCGTCCAGTACATCCACCAGGACCCCTACGCCTCCCTCAACCCGGTGCGCACCGTCTACTCCACGGTCTCCGCCGGACTGCGCCGCCACAAGATGGTCAAGGACCGCCACGAGGCCCGCCGGGCCGTCACCGAGCTCCTGGAGCGGGTCGACCTCACCCCCGCCGAGGACTACCTCGACAAGTACCCGCACCAGATGTCCGGCGGCCAGCGCCAGCGCGTCGCCGTCGCCCGTGCGCTCGCGATGAACCCCGAGGTGATCATCGCCGACGAGTCCACCTCGATGCTGGACGTGTCGATCCGCGTCAGCCTGCT
Organism: Nocardiopsis sp. NPDC055824; assembly: GCF_053616335.1. NCBI lineage: Bacteria > Bacillati > Actinomycetota > Actinomycetes > Streptosporangiales > Nocardiopsidaceae > Nocardiopsis > Nocardiopsis sp. NPDC055824. Next base: position 20,110 of record NZ_JBSHDN010000036.1, on the reverse strand, counting down.
CAACACCCTGGGGAAGCTGCGGGACGAGCTGGGCGTCAGCTTCCTGTTCATCACCCACGACCTGGCCGTGGCCAAGTACTTCGCGTGGGACGGCGAGATCGCCGTCATGTACCTGGGCAAGGTCGTCGAGCACGGCCCCACGCCGCAGGTGGTCAACGACCCCCGGCACCCCTACACCCGCGCCCTCGTCTCCGCCGTGTGCGAGCCGGACCCCGACCTGGCCCGGACCAAGGAGCGGGTCCGGCTGCGCAGCGCCGACATCCCCGACCTCACCGACCTGCCGCCCGGCTGCGACTTCCACCCGCGCTGCCCCCTCTACGCGCAGGGCGCCTGCGACACCCTCCGACCGCCGCTGGTGCCCAGCCACGACCGCCTGCTCGCCTGCCACGTGGTCACCGGGGAGTGAGGACGTGCTCCTCCTCGTCGGCCGCTTCGCCCTCCTGGCCGGAGCGTTCCTCACCCTGGCCAGCGCCCTCCTCGCCGTACTGAATCCCCCCGGCTCAGCCGAGTTCGTCATCAGCGTCGTCACCGTCGTGATCGGCCTCGTCGTGCTCTCCCTCGGACTGATCGCCGTCCTACTGGAAAGGAAGAGTCAAGAATGACCTTCACCCCCTCGGACAACCCCCTCATGCGGGACCTGAGCCGGCGCCGCCTGCTCCGCGCGGTCGGGTTCGGCGCGGCCGGAGCGGCGGGCGCGGGCCTGCTCACCTCCTGCGCCGGCGGTGACCGGGCGTCGAGCGGCGCCACCCGGTTCACCGGCGTCTTCGACTACGACCTGGACTCCCAGACGCGCAACGTCCACGTCGAGGACGGGGCGCTGCTGCTCAACTCCGTCTACAAGGACCTGTTCCTGTGCACGGGCGGCATCTACAACTGGCGCACGCACGAGTGGGACTACCTGCTCCTGGAGGGCACCGAGTGGGACGGCGACAACCTGATCGTCACCCTGCGCTCGGGCCTGAGGTGGAGCGACGGCACCGACCTGACCTCCGACGACATGATCCAGAGCTACGCCATGCGCGTCCTGGAGGCCCCGGTGTGGGGCGTCGGCTTCCCGCAGGTCCAGGAGCTGGAGCAGCTGGACGCGGTGAGCGTGCGCCTGGGGTTCGACGACCCCTTCCCCAACATCGAGCGCAGCATCATCAAGCACCGCATCGTCAGCAAGACCACCTACGCCGACTTCGGCGAGCGCGCCGTGCAGATGGTCGCCGACGGCGTCCGCCAGGGCGACGACGAGCACACGGAGTTCAACGCCGAGTTCATCGAGTTCAACCCCGACGAGATCATCTGCAGCGGCCCGTACCGCTTCGACCCGGAGCAGATGTCCGACGCGCGGATCACCCTGGTCCGCAACGAGGAGGGCTACCAGGGCACGGAGGTGCTGTTCGACGAGGTCGTCATCCACAAGGGCGACAACCGCCAGTCCGCCCTCCTGGTGCAGCAGGGCGAGGTGGACTACTCCACCCTCGCCCCCTCCGCCGCCGACCAGCAGGCGTTCCAGGGGGTGGAGGGCTTCACCTGGATCGAGCACGCGGGCTACGACGGCTGCGGCCTGATGTTCAACTACGCCGCCAAGCCCGAGCTCCAGGACGTGCGGGTGCGCAAGGCCCTCGCGCACATCCTCGACAGCGACACCGTCGGCCAGGTGGCCCGCGGCGAGGGCTACACCCGGGTCGAGCACTACGCGGGGCTGGTGGACCTCCAGGCGGAGGAGATCTTCACCGCCGACGAACTGGCCGGGTTCGAGCGCTACGACCAGGACCTGGACAGGGCCGCCGAACTCCTGGAGGAGGCGGGCTGGACCAAACGGGACGGCGTCTGGCACACCTCCGAGGGCGAGCCGGCCAGCTACGAGATCATCGGCGTCGCCGGCTGGGGCGACTTCGAGCTGACCTCCACGCAGGTGGAGGAGGCCTGGAACGACTTCGGCATCACCACCACCGCCCGAAACGTTCCGCAGGACAACCCCTGGGGCATCTGGGGCGCCGGTGACTTCGAGGTCGCGGTCCGCCACTGGGGCAACCCGGAGATCCCCGACTACTGGGGCGCCTTCCAGATGAACTTCCTGCTGGAGAACTCGGGCACCGAGGAGTCCCCGGGCCAGTCGTTCGACCTCAACGTGGAGAGCCCCTCCCAGGGCGAGGTCGACCTGGCCGAGCTGGTCGAGGTCGCCAAGCAGGCGGAGACCGAGGAGGAGCAGATGGAGGCCCTGAAGACGATGGCCATCGTCTTCAACGAACTCCTGCCGCGCATCCCCATCTGGACGTACAAGTACCTGGCCCCCGCGGTGGAGGGCGTGCGGGTGCAGTCCTTCGACAAGGAGCACCCGGCCGCCAACAACGAGCAGTACCAGGACAACCACGTCATCCTGTCGCTGATCCAGGGCGACCTGGCGCCGGTCGAGGAGTAGCCGGCGGGCCGGTGCGGCCGGCCGCGGCACGAGCGGGCGGGGACGGGTTCGGGCCCGTCCCCGCCCTTCGTGGAATGCGACCGCTCCTACGCGTGCGCGACGGAAGAAGCGGTCTCCGCCACGGCCGCGGAACGGTCGTGACGAGTTCCTTCCGTGCGCGAAATCGTCTGCCTTCCAGAATCCTCTCCCCGATCGCCGACGGATTGCGTGCACACCGTTTCCCCGAAGCTCCGGTGTGTGCTCGAAACGACGCGGAGTTGTGGAGATTCCCAGCTCAAGGCAGGTGTGGGGCGTTTCGGTCCAGAGTGTCGCAGGGGCCGCGCCCCGAACGAGAGGGCCCGGATCCACTCCTGCGGCCCGGGCGGAGCGGGCGCCGCGCTCCCGTGGGGCGGAGTTCGCGCTGTGGCTGTCCAGGATTCGGTCTTCTTATGCGGCATTTTCCGGTCTGTCTGTTGTTGGCGGGAGGGGTGGTTTCACATTTTTCGGCCTCCCTCGCGCGGTCTCCGACTTCGCCGACTCCCCGGCTGCGGAGGCCGCGTCGGCCGGATCGGCCGCCCCGGTGTGCCGGGCGCGCCCTGTGCGGGTACGCTCCTCGGCAGGCGGTTCCGGGATGCGCGGCATCCCCGGCCCCCCGCCGCGGGCGGGCCCCGCATCCCGCTGCCGACCCGGGCCGTGTGTGACGAAGATCGTCGGGACCGGCGAGAGCGGTGGGCCCACCGGCCCGAGGGGGAGGTCTGCCAGCCCTCCGGGGGCGTGTCCGTGCTGGTCACGGCCTCTGTCGGGCACTCCGGGCCACGTGTGCGGAACCATGCGGACGGGTGCTCGCGAGGAGTGGAAGCGGGCAAAAGCCCCCAAACTTCACAAAAGTGATCTGGCGTACGATGTGCGGCGTTCTCGCACGTCAGGAGCGTCCGTCCTGCCGCCTTTCCGATGCTTCCCCGATTCGTCTGCCAAGCCGCGAGACCTTTGTTAGTCTGACGAACCGAACGACGGTTCTCGGTGGAAGTACAGGAATTGTGCGGGGCATGCATACTTGTGGCCGGATTGGGTGTCGGTACCCGTCTGGTCCCCGCGCGCACGGGGGTGCTCCGCCCTCGTCCAGGCGTTCCTCCGGTGCAGGGGGCACCCGGCTGCCACGGGTGCGCCCTCTCGGCCTCCGACGCGGCCACCTCCCAGGTCAGGGGCGGTGGTGCGGGGCCGCCGCCGATCCGCCCACCTGATTCGAGGAGACGAGATTGTGGCAGAGGCGCCGTCACCGCGAGACAGCTCCGGCCCCCGCTCCGGCGGGGACGGACCGATGATGTCGACGGAGGACGGGCAAGGAGCCAAACGAGAAGGAAGGTTCCGCAGGGCCATCTCCCGGATGGTCAGGGTCCAGGAACCGCCGTCACCGGAGACCGAGCAAGGAAATCCCGTGCATCATCCCGTGCATCCGCACTCGCAGACCCCCGGCCGCACGTCGGACCGGGAAGGCGGCCAGCACACTGCCGGTGCCGCTCCCGCAGCCAAGGAGACGGCGGAGTCCGGCGGCGACACCCTCCCGCCCGTGACAGACACCGCCGCCACCGGGCCCTTCTCGGGATCGGCCGAGAACGGATACCGCCCCGCATCCAGGGCGAGCGCTCCCAACCCCTACACGAGCCGGCGGGTGAGCAACGTCGACGACGTCGACACCGGCGCCACCCCGATCACGCAGTGGCGCGGCGTCGGGCTCGACGAGCCCGAACCGCGCAGCCCGCACATCCCCGCCACGACGGACACCATGACCGACACCTCCTCCTCGCCAGAGCGCGCAGAGCGGCCCGAGGCCCCTGCGACGCACACACCGGCCCCCGAGCCCCAGCGCCAGGAGGCACCCGCCTCCGAGGCCAGGTGGCCCGAGCCCCGCACGGGCACCCCCCAGGCGGCGCAGCTGAGCCAGGCGGCTCAGCAGAGCCAGGAGGCGTGGCAGCGGCCCGCCGACCGGCCCCAGCAGCCCTCCGCCGGTTCGGGCGAGCCCCGGGCGGAGCGCCCAGGCCCCGCAGCCGGAGCGCCCCGAGGCGCAGGCGCCGTCCCCCTACCAGCAGCCGAGCACCTCGCACGAGCCGCCCGTCCAGGAGCGCTACTCCGAGCAGCGGTACGGCGACGCGCCGCGCGCGGGCCAGCAGTACCCGGGCGACCGGAGCCAGGCCCCGCAGCCCCCCGACGGCCGGTACGCGGCGCCCTACCAGGGCGACGGACGCCACCAGGGCCCGGCCCCGCAGGCCGGCCAGTACCAGGGCGAGGCCCCCCGGGGCGGCCAGTACGGCAACCCCTACGAGCCGCCGCGCTACGCCGGGCACGAGCAGTACCAGCCCCACCCGCAGGCCCCCGCCGGCTACCCGGCGCACCGGCAGGACGCCTACGCGCCCCCGCCGCCCCCGCAGTACGGCGCCTACGCGCCGCCGCAGGGCCAGCCCATGCCGCCGCAGCACGCGCCCTACCCGGCGCCGTACCCGCAGCAGCCCGTGGTCGCCTACCCGAGCCCCTACCCGATGCCCTTCCAGCCGCCCGGCTACGTGCTCCACGGCCAGCCGGTCTTCTACCCGGGGCAGTACAACCCCTACGGCCAGCCCGTCCAGCACGTCATCGTGCTCGCCGCCGGACAGCAGCCGCAGGTGATCACCACCGAGTCCGCCGGCGCGCTGCTGGCCGAGCACGCCGGGCGCACCACCGCCGAAGAGGTGCGGGAGGACAGGGCGGCCGAGCGGGCCAGGGCCGTGGAGGAGGCCGCGCCCGCCCCCGCGGTCGCCGCGGAGCCCGAGCCCAAGGCCGTCACCGGGGCCCCGGCCGCCCCGGTCGAGGCCCCCGAGCCCGGCACGGCCGCCGCCCCCGAGGAGGAGCGGGCCCCGGCACAGTCGGAGGTCCCCAGCGACCTCCCCGAGCGGGCCGCGCTCGTCGAGGAGATCGCCGCGCTGCGCGGCAAGCAGGGCACCCTCCTCAACGAGGCGCTCGCCGGCCTGGCGATGCGCGACCTCTCGCTCGTGGACGCGCTGCTGGAGATGGTCGAGGAACTGGAGACCGACGCCCAGGACCCCGACCTGCTCGACAAGCTCTTCCAGATCGACAACTTCGCGACCCGGATGCGGCGCAACGGGGAGAACCTCCTGGTGCTCACCGGACACGACGGCGGAGAGTCCGACGCCCACGACGAGATCGTCCCCCTGCTCGACGTCGCCCGCGCGGCCACGTCCGAGATCAAGGACTACCCCCGGGTCCGCCTGGGCAAGCTCCCGCAGACCTCCATCACCGGTATGGCGGCCGACGACATCAGCCACCTCCTCGCCGAGCTGCTGGACAACGCCACCGCCAACTCGCCCGAGCACTCCCAGGTCGTGATCAGCGGCCAGGAGATGGACGACGGCCGCCTCATGATCGTCGTCGAGGACGAGGGCGTGGGCATCCCCGAGAACCAGCTGGCCGAGCTCAACGCCCGCCTGGGCGGTCAGCCGGTCCTCGACGACGAGGTGCCCCGCCACATGGGCCTCTACGTCGCGAGCCGGATCGCGATCAAGCACGGGCTGGAGACCAGACTCGAATCCCGGTCCTTCCGCGGGGTGAGCGCCTACGCGATCATCCCCAAGGAGCTGCTGCGCGTGGCCACCCCCCGCACGCCCGGACAGGCGCGCACGTCCACGATCCCGACGGTCAAGGCCCCCGCGGCCCCCATCGCCCCGGCGGCCCCCCGGCCCATCCCGGGCACCGGCGCGAACGGGGTCCCCGCGTCCGCTCCCAAGGAAGGCGCGGCCTCCTCGGTCACCGCGGCCGGACTGCCCCGGCGCAGCGCCACCCCGCACGGCTCGCCCCTGCGGAGGATGCCGCGCCCCGGAACGGTCACGGAACCCCCCAAGGGCCGCGCCGACACCCCGCCCAAGCTGACGGGGGAGGCCAGGGCCGCGCAGATCCGCGACGAGCTCGGCGACTTCCTCGAAGGGGAGCGCGCCGCTCTGGAGGGCGAGGAGATCGAGGGCGACGACAAGTGACGCCACCGTTCCCCAGGGGCTCACAGGAGCACCCCCCGGTGTGCACGCACACCCTCCGTACACAGCGAACCCGATACTCGGCCGAGGCAGGTAGGACACAACGATGACTGAATCCGTGAACGACAGCGTGGAGAACTTCTCGTGGCTCATCGACCGGTTCGTCCGGGACGTGCGGGGCGTCGAGCACGCCGTGGTGGTCTCGTCCGACGGCCTGGTCCTGACCCACTCCAGTGACTTCCCCGAGGAGCACGCCGAGCAGCTCGCGGCCATCGCCAGCGGTCTGCACAGCCTCGCGGTCGGTGGAGCCCAACTGTTCCAGCGCGGTGAGTGCGAGCAGCTGCTCGTGCGCTTCAACCACGGCCACCTCTTCATCATGGCCATCAGCGACGGTTCCTGCATGGCGGTCCTCACCGCCCCCGGCACGGAACTCAAGCTCGTCGGCTTCCAGATGGCCAAGCTGGTCGAGAACGTGGCCCACGTTCTCACGCCGCAGCTGCGCTCGCAGCTGCGCGAAGTCATCCAGAACTGACGAGGGTGACCCGTGACGGTTCGGCAGGAATGAGGTTGCTGCGGCTATGAGCTTCCGCAGGCGAAGGAGTAACCGTGTCCGCCCGTTCACCTTCACCGGTGGGCGGACGCGGTCACGGCATCCGCTGATGGTGCAGACCCTGGTCTCGACGTCCGAGCCCGGGCAGGAACCTCCTGGCACCCTCATGCCGGAGTCGATCAACATCTACAAACTGTGCCGGGAGACCCGGTCGCTCGCCGAGGTGTCGGCCGAGCTGAACATCCCCCTGGGCGTCACACAGGTACTGGTCAGCGACCTGGCCGAGCAGGACCTCGTGTACATCCACCCGACCATCACCGGCAGCAGTCCATCGGAAAACCAGGTTCTGGAGAGGGCTCTTCGTGGTCTCGAACGACTTTTCCAGTGACAAGCGGTCGAATCGCAAGAAGATGTCGAGCAAGATCGTCATCGCCGGTGGCTTCGGCGCCGGCAAGACGACCTTGGTGCGCTCGGTGTCGGAGATTCCCCCGGTCACGACAGAGGCGATCATGACCGAGGCGAGCGTCGGACACGACGACACCTCGGTCACCCCCGACAAGACGACCACCACCGTCGCGATGGACTTCGGCCGCATCACCATCGACGACGAGCTGGTCATGTACATGTTCGGAACCCCGGGCCAGGCCCGGTTCTGGTTCATGTGGGACGACCTCGTCCGCGGCGCCGTGGGCGCCGTCGTCGTGGTCGACTGCCGAAGGCTCGCGGACTCCTTCGACGCCGTCGACTACTTCGAGACGAACAAGCGCATCCCCTACATCGTGGCGCTGAACAAGTTCGAGGGCCACCTCGACTACACCTCCGAGCAGGTCCGCGAGGCCCTGGAGGTCAGTCCCGAGGTGCCGATCATCGACTTCGACGCCCGCAACCGCCTGTCCGGGGGCGATGTGCTCAAGGCACTTCTCAGGTACGCCCTGGAGCACAACCGCACCAGCGAGCCCGTCGCCTGACGGGTGGGGAGGCCTCGGCCTCCCCACGGCCCCGTAGATTCCCCAGGAAAGTTAGCGAACATGCGCAAGATCCTTATCGTCGGCGCGGGTCACGCCGGCCTGCACCTGGCTCACGGTCTCCTGAACCACGGCTACGACGTCACGGTGATCACGGGGCAGTCCTCGCTGGAGATCAGGACCGGCAAACCCTCCATCTCCCAGTTCACCTTCCCCACGGCCCTGGAGTGCGAGCGCAAGTTCGACCTCGACTTCTGGAGCGCGCTCTCACCGCAGATCCGCGAACAGAAGCTGGCCGTGTACAGGGAGGGGCAGCCCGTGATGGCCGTGAAGGGGCGCTCCGACCCCGGCAACGGCTACTCGGTGTCGGTCGACCGCCGGGTGAAGATGGCCGACTGGCTGGAGTCCTTCGAGGACCGGGGCGGCAAGGTCGTGATCCACGGCGTCACGGTGACCGACCTGGACTACTTCTCCCGGATGTTCGACCTGATCGTCGTCGCGGTCGGCCACGGGGAGCTGGGCCAGCTCTTCGACTACGACGACAGCCGCTTCAGCGGGACGCGGCCCAGGGCTCTCGCCCAGGCCTACGTCTACGACCTGTGGCCCCCGGACACGGGGGACTCGGCTAACATCGGCTGGTTCGGGGTGACGGAGGAGGCCGGGAACATCCTCCTGCTCCCGATGCTCACCCAGGAGGGGCCCGCCCACAACATCCTCCTGGTGGACAAGAAGGGCGGTCCGATGGACGCCTGGCCGGACCGGCCGGGCCCCGAGGAGCAGCTGCGGCGCATGAAGGACCTCATGCGCAAGTACGCCCCCGAGTTCTTCGAGCGAGCCAAGGACGCCGTCCTGATGGACGGCCGCAGCACCCTCGTCGAAGACCTCACCCCGCAGGTGCGCAACCCGGTGGGGACCCTGCCGTCCGGCGGCAAGGTCATCGGCATGGCCGACGTGGTGGTGACCATGGACCCGTTCGTGGGACAGAGCTGGAACAACTCCACACGGTGTGCCGAGGCCTACCTGGAGAGCATCATCGAACGCGGTGACCAGGTGTTCGACGAAGAGTTCATGATCACAGCCTTCGACCGCTTCTGGGAATTCGGACAGGACAACCAGGAGTGGGCCGAGTTCGCCTCCTCGATGGTCGAGCAGGCGCTGCCAGAGCACATCATGAACGTCATGAACGCGGCATCCGAGTTTCCCGAGATCGCCGATCGGTGGATTCAGGGATGGGACTGCCCGTCGGACTACAAGACGTGGATGTTCGATCCCGTGGTCGCCGAGAGGTACATCAGCGAGGTCCGGGCCCGGCACGCCGGCTGATCCCGGCCCACGTCCGGTGCTTCAGGCCCGGCGCCTCTCGGGCGCCGGGCCTTTTCGCGTATCACACGGGGTGTCCCACGGCTGAGGCGGGGTGACGGGATGAATTGTTGCTTCGCCATTAATCGTTTACTCTCCTGACCGAAATTATCTGTCCGAAAGGGAACCCTCTATTGTCAGTGCTCCTAATCAGGGGTTACGCTCTAGCGAGTTGGATCCCGTTTGACCCCGAATGGTGTTTCCTGGGGTAGTTCTTGTGGTCCTCAGAAGCTCCGGGGCTCGGTACTCCCCAGTGTGTGAATACCGCCCCGGTCCAGTGTTCACGGCGTGCATTTGCACGGGCAGGGCACCGGCCCTCGGCGGTGTCCGGAACATCGAGGACAGTCGAGAGTGAAGGGCAGCGAACGTGAGTGGCGGACCTGCAGGAACCCTGACCAATAGTTCCTGGGAGCCCATCGCCATCGTGGGGATATCCTGCCGCCTGCCGGGCGCCGGCACGCCGGAGGCGTTCTGGAGGATGCTGAGCGAGGGGCGGGAGGCGATCTCGCCGCCCCCCGAGCGCCTGGGCGGGGGCTCCGCGGAGCGCGGACCGCACTGGGGGGGCTACCTCCACGACGCGGAGTGCTTCGACGCCGGGTTCTTCGGCATCTCGCCACGCGAGGCCCTGGCCATGGACCCCCAGCAACGGCTCATGCTCGAACTGGGCTGGGAAGCGGTGGAGCGGTCCCGGACGGCCCCCGGAGCGCTGCGCGACGCCCGCGTGGGCGTGTTCGCCGGCGCGATCAACTCCGACTACGCGCTCCTCCACGACCGCGGCGGCTCCGAAGCCATCACCCACCACACCCTGACCGGCACCAACCGGGGCATGATCGCGAACCGGCTCTCCCACTTCCTGGGACTGCGCGGCCCCAGCCTCACCGTGGACTCCGGACAGTCCTCCGCCCTGGTCAGCGTGCACCTGGCGGTCGAGAGCCTGCGCCGGGGCGAGTCCGACCTCGCCCTGGCCGGCGGCGTCAACCTGATCCTGGTCCCCGAGAGCACCGAGCGCGTCGCCCGCTTCGGGGGGCTGTCGCCCAGCGCCCGCAGCCACACCTTCGACTCCCGGGCCGACGGCTACGTGCGCGGCGAGGGCGGCGCCGTCGTCGTGCTCAAACCACTGGGCCGTGCGCTGGCGGAGGGCGACCGCGTCCACGCCGTCATCCACGGCGGGGCGGTCAACCACTCCGGCGCCACCGAGTACCTCACCAGGCCCACGGTCGAGGGCCAGGCCGACGTGGCCCGTGCGGCCTACGCCAACGCGGGCAAGGAGCCCGGCCAGGTCGCCTACGTCGAACTGCACGGCACCGGCACCCCGGCGGGCGACCCCGTTGAGGCCGCAGCCCTCGGCGAGGTGTTCGCCGAGGGCCGGGAGGAACCGCTGCGGGTGGGCTCGGCCAAGACCAACGTGGGCCACCTGGAGGGCGCCTCGGGCATCGTCGGGCTGATCAAGACCGCCCTCGGCCTGGAGCACCAGCAGATCCCCCCGACCCTGAACTTCAGCGAGCCCCACCCCGCCATCGACCTCGACGCCCTGGGCCTGGCGGTGCAGACCCGCCGCGAGCCCTGGCCGAGCCACGCCCCCCTTGCGGGGGTGTCCTCCTTCGGCATGGGCGGCGCCAACTGCCACCTGGTCCTCGGCCCCGCCCCCGTCGCCGGCCGAGCCACCGCCGAGACGCCCGCGTCGCGCACCCTGGACCCCGTCCCGTGGGTGCTGACGGGACGCTCCGAGGAGGCGCTGCGCGCCCAGGCCTCGGCCCTGCACGCCTACGTGTCCGCCAACCCCGGCGTCCGGGCCCGCGACGTCGGCCTCTCCCTGGCCACCACCAGGGACGTGTTCGAGCACCGCGCCGTGGTCTTCGCCGCGGGAGAGGGCGGGACCAGGGAGCTGGAGTCCGTGCGCCCCGAGGGCCCCGCCGTCGTGGGCGGACCCGGACCGGTCCTCGTCTTCCCCGGTCAGGGCGGGCAGTGGCTCGGCATGGGCCGCGACCTGCTCGACGGGGAGGGGGCGATGGCCGAGGAGTTCACCCGCAGCGTCGCCGAGTGCGAACGCGCGCTGGAGCCCTACGTGGACTGGGCGCTCACCTCCGTCCTGCGCGGTGAGCCGCAGGCCCCGCCCCTGACCGGCGGCCAGGCGGGGGCGGACGTCGTCCAGCCGGTGCTGTGGGCGGTCATGGTCTCCCTCGCCCGGGTGTGGGAGTCCCTCGGTGTGCAGCCCTCGGCGGTGGTCGGGCACTCCCAGGGCGAGCTGGCGGCCGCGTGCGTGGCCGGCGCGCTCACCCTGGACGAGGCGGCCCGGATCGTGGCGCTGCGCAGCCGTGCCCTGACCGCGCTCGCGGGCAGCGGGGCCATGGCCTCGCTGGGCGTCACCCCCCCGGAGGCGGAGAAACTGGCCCGCTCCCTGCCCGACCTGCACGTGGCGGCCGTCAACGGCCCCTCGTCCGTGGTGGTGTCGGGGAACCCGCACTCGGTGCGCGAGGCCGTGGAGCGCTGCGTGGACGCCGGAGCACACGGAGCCCTGGTCGACGTGGACTACGCGTCGCACTCCGCCCACGTGGAGCGCATCCGCGACAGCGTCACCCAGTACCTCGGGAAGGTGCGCTGGCGCCGTCCGCGGATCCCCGTCTACTCCACGCTCACCGGCGGGGAACTGGGCAGGACCCCCATGGACGCGGCGTACTGGTACTCCGGGCTGCGCAACCCCGTCCTGTTCGCCGACGCCGTCGACGCCCTGGTGGCGGACGGCCACCGGATCTTCCTGGAGGTGGGCCCGCACCCGGTGCTGGCGCACGGAGTCCGCGGCTCCCTGGAGCGCGCGGGCGTCTCCGGCCACGTGCTCAAGACCCTGCGGCGCGGCGAGGGGGACGAGGCGCAACTGCTCACGGCCGCGGCCCGCGCCTTCAGCGCCGGCGTGGACATCGACTGGCCCGTGCTGTTCGAGGGCACCGGCGCGCGCCGCACGGACCTTCCCACCTACCAGTTCCAGCGCAGGGCCTTCTGGCCGGAGGGGGCGGACGGGCTCCGCCACGAGGGCTCGGTGAGCTGGGCCCCGCCGCAGCCGGCCGCCGGGGAGGGCGGGGCCGGAGCACCCCGCACGGAGACGGTCGCCGGCCTGGTGTACGCGTGCACGGCACGCGTCCTGGACCGCGACGCGCTCGACCCGGGGGACGAGCACCGGGCGTTCCGGGATCTGGGCTTCGACTCCGTCATGACGCTCGAACTGCGGGACGCGGTCCAGGGGGCCACCGGCGTCCGGCTGGACGACACCCTCCTGTTCGAGGTGCCCACCCCGGCCGGGCTGGCGGACTTCCTCACCGGCGAACTGGGCGGCGACGAGATCACCGCGGAGGGGGAGGCCGAGGCCGGACGGCCGGCCGCGACGGGCCGTCGGCCGGAGTCCGCCGGGGCCCGGCCCGTCCGGGAGCCCGCCGCGGACGACCCCATCGCCATCACGGCCATGGCCTGCCGCCTGCCGGGCGGTGCGTCCTCGCCGGAGGAGCTGTGGCGCCTGGTCGAAGAGGGCGTGGACGCCGTCGGTGACTTCCCCGACAACCGGTTCTGGGACCTGGACGCCCTCTACGACCCCGAACCCGGGACCCCCGGACGCACCTACACCCGCAGGGGCGGGTTCCTGTACGACGCCGACATGTTCGACGCCGACTTCTTCGGGATCTCCCCGCGCGAGGCCGACGCCATGGACCCCCAGCAGCGGCTGCTCCTGGAGACCTCCTGGGAGGCGGTCCAGCGCGCCGGGCTCTCCACCGACGACCTGCGCGGGGAGCAGGTCGGCGTGTTCGTCGGCGCGATGCCCGGCGACTACGGCCCCCGGCTGTCCGACCCCGCGGGGCAGGGCGACGCCGGGTACCGGCTCACCGGTTCGACGATGAGCGTGGCCTCCGGGCGCGTCGCCTACGTGCTCGGGCTGAGGGGCCCGGCGCTCACCATCGACACCGCCTGCTCCTCCTCCCTGGTGGCCCTCCACCAGGCGGCGGAGGCGATCCGCAGGGGCGAGTGCGCGATGGCGCTCGCCGGCGGCGTCACCGTGATGTCCTCGCCCGGCATGTTCCTGGAGTTCTCCGCCCAGCGCGGGCTGTCCGCCGACGGCCGGTGCAAGGCCTTCTCCGACGACGCGGACGGAACCGCGTGGGCGGAGGGCGCCGGGATGCTCCTCCTGGAGCGCGCCTCCCGGGCGAGGCGGGCCGGACGGCCCGTCCTGGCCCTGCTCCGCGGCAGCGCGGTCAACTCCGACGGCGCGAGCAACGGGCTCACCGCCCCCAACGGCAAGGCACAGGAGGACGTCATCGAGCGGGCCCTGGCCGCCTCCGGGCTGGAGGCCGGCGAGGTGGACGCCGTGGAGGCCCACGGCACCGGTACCCGGCTCGGCGACCCGATCGAGGCCAGGGCGCTCATCTCCGTGTACGGCCGTGGCAGGGGCGACGGCGCCGAGCCGCTGCGCCTGGGCTCGCTCAAGTCCAACATCGGGCACGCGCAGGCCGCCGCCGGCGTCGCCGGGGTGATCAAGACCGTGCAGGCCCTTCGCCACGGGCGCCTGCCCCGGACCCTCCACGCCGACGCCCCCACCAGCAGGGTGGGCTGGGACGGCAGCGGGGTGCGCCTGCTCACCGAGAACGAGCCCTGGCCCGACACCGGCCGCCCCCGGCGCGCGGCGGTGTCCTCCTTCGGTATCAGCGGCACCAACGCCCACCTCGTCCTGGAGGGGGTCTCCGACGAGGGCGCCCCCGTCCTGCTGCCGGACCTGCCCTTCCGGCGCCGCAGGCACTGGGCGCCGCCCGTCACCGCCCCGGCCCCGACCGGTACCGCGCTGCTCGCGGACGAGGGGCTGGAACTGGCCGACGGCTCCACCGTGTTCACGGGGGAGGTCGGCGCCGCCGACCACCCCTGGACGGCCGACCACGGGCTGCTGGGGCGGACCATCCTCCCGGGGACGGCCCTGGCCGAGCTCGCCCTGCACGCGGGCGCGCGCACCGGGAGCCCGGTCGTCACCGACCTGACCCTGGAGACGCCCCTGGCCCTGCCCCGGGACGGGGCGGCCGCGGTGCAGGTGACCGTGGGCGGACCGGACCGGCGGGGACGCCGCGAGGTGGGCGTCCACTCGCGCGGGGAAGGCGGCGGGGCGTGGACCCGGCACGCCTCCGGCATGCTCGAACCCGAGGACGACGCGAGTGCCTGGGACGCCGGAGCCGCGGGGAGGGGCTCCGCTGCGGCGGAGCCCGCCTGGTCGACGGCCGACGCCTCCCCCCTGGAGTTCGACGCCGACGCCGAGTACCAGGGCCTGGCCCGGCGCGGCTACGCCTACGGCCCCGCTTTCCGGGGCCTGCGCCGCGCCTGGCGCGACCGGAACGGGACGCTCCTGGCCGAGGTCGCCCTGCCCGGCCGCACGCGCGGCGCCTTCGAGGGGCCCCACCCGGCCCTGCTGGACGCCGCCCTGCACGCGGTGCTCCTGTTCGGCTCCTCCGGGGGCGGGGTGCCACTGGTCCCCTTCGCCTGGACCGGGGTCCGGACGGTCTCTGCCGTCGCACCGCCCGCCGAGCTGCGGGTGCGCTGGGAGACGCTCGGCCGGGACCGCTACCGGCTCACCGCCTTCGACGGTGACGGGGCGCTCGTCCTGACCGTCGACGAGCTCGTCATGCGCCCCGTCGACACCGACGCCCTCCCGCAGTCGCCGGAGGAGCCCGGACTGTACCGGCTGCGGTGGGAGGCCCTGGAAGCGCCAGACCCGGGGCGGGACATCCCGACCGGTCTCGCCTCCCTGGACGCCTTGGACCCCGAGGGTCCCGTGCCCGACGTGGTCTACGCCGAACTCCCGCCGCGCGCGGTCTACGCCGACCACGGATCGGTCCCCGACGCCGTGCGCGAGGGGCTGCGCTCGGCCCTGGGGTCGGTGCGCTCGTGGCTGTCCGACGAGCGCACGGGGCACGCCCGCCTGGTGCTGGTGACCTGGCGCGCGGTGGTGGCCCACCCCGACGACCGGCTCAGCGGCCTCGCGGCGTCCCCGGCGTGGGGCCTGCTGCGCTCGGCCCAGCGCGAGCACCCCGACCGCCTGGTGATCGTCGACTCCGACGGCTCCGAGGACTCCCACAGGGCGCTGGCCACCGTCGCGGACCTGGGCGAGCCCCAGCTGGCGCTTCGGTCGGGCGGGGTCCTGGTACCCCGCCTCGCCCCGGCGGAGGAGGAGGGGGCGCCCTCCCCGGCCGGCGCCCTGTGGCGGCTCGGCAGCCGTGGGGCCGGGTCGCTGGACTCCCTCACACCGGTGCCCGCCCCGGAGGCGGCCGCGCCGCTGGGGGAGGGACAGGTGCGCATCTCCGTCCGCGCCGCCGGCGTGAACTTCCGCGACGTCGTGGTCGCGCTCGGCATGGTCGACGACGACTACGGGATGGGGCTCGAAGGGGCGGGGATCGTCCTGGAGACCGGCCCCGGGGTCACCGACCTGGAGCCGGGGGACCGGGTCACGGGCATGTTCGGCGGGGCCTTCGGTCCGATGGCGGTGGCCGACCGCCGCCACATCACCCGCATCCCCGAGGGCTGGTCCTTCGAGCAGGCGGCCGCCGTGCCGGTCGTCTACCTGACCGCCTACCACGGCCTGGTCGACCTTGCGGCGGTGCGCCCGGGAGAGAGCGTCCTGGTGCACGCGGCCGCGGGCGGCGTGGGCCTGGCGGCGGTCCAGCTCGCCCGCCACATGGGGGCCAGGGTGTTCGCCACCGCCAGCCCCCACAAGTGGCCGGTCCTGGAGGACTTCGGCCTGGAGAAGAAGCACCTGGCCTCCTCACGCACCCTCGACTTCGAGTCCTCCCTGCGCGCCGCCAACGGCGGGCGCGGCATGGACGTGGTCCTGAACTCGCTCACCGGTGAGTTCGTCGACGCCTCGCTGAGGCTCCTGGCCACGCCCGGCGGAACCTCGGGGGCCGGCGGCCGCTTCGTGGAAATGGGTCGGACCGACATCCGCACCGACGAGGCGGTCTCCGCCGCCCACCCGGGGCGCGGCTACCAGTCCTTCCTCCTGCCCGACGTGGATCCGGCACGGATCGGACAGATGCTCGAACGGATCATGGAGCTCTTCTCGTCCGGGGCCCTCACGCCCCTGCCGATGACCGTCCGGGACGTCCGGGACGCCAAGGAGGCGTTCGGCGTCCTGGAACGCGGCGAGAACGTCGGCAAGATCGTCCTGAGCGTGCCGGCGCCCTTCCCCCAGGAGGGCACCGTGCTGGTCACCGGCGGCACCGGGACCCTCGGCCACCAGGTGGCCCGCCACCTGGTCACCCGGTACGGCGTGCGCGACCTGACCCTGGTCAGCCGCAGCGGCGCCGCCGCCGACGGGCAGGACGCGCGGACCGGCGAACTGCGCGGGCTCGGCGCGCGCGTGGGCGTCCACGCCTGCGACACGGCCGACCGCGACTCCCTGGCCCGGCTGCTCGACGGCCTGCCCGGCGACCGCCCGCTGAGCGCCGTCGTGCACACCGCCGGTGTGCTCGACGACGCCACCGTGCTCTCCCTCGGGCCCGACCAGCTGGAGACGGTCCTGCGGCCCAAGGTCGACGCCGCCTGGAACCTGCACGAGCTCACCGCCGACCTGGACTTGGGCGCGTTCGTCCTCTTCTCCTCGGTGACGGGCACCCTGGGCAGCCCCGGCCAGGCCAACTACGCCGCGGCCAACGTCTTCTGCGACGCCCTGGCGCACCACCGGCGCGAACGCGGGCTCCCCGCCACGTCCCTGGCCTGGGGGCTGTGGGGCGAGGCGAGCGGGATGACCGGCCACCTGGACGGCGGCGACCTGGACACCCTCGGCCGGAACGGCCTGCTGCCGATGCCGACCGACCGCGCCCTGGCCGCGATGGACCGGGCCCTGTACCTGGGGCACGAGAACGTCGTCCCCGCCCTGCTCGACCTGGAGAACGGCCCCGTGCTCCAGGTCCTGGGCGGACTCGCCGACCGGCGGGACGCCGTGGGCGGCGCCGAGCGGACCGGGGAGGCCCCCCTGGGGGCCGAGCGGTTCGCGGACCTGAGCGGGCCCGAGCGTGAGCGGGCGCTGCTCGCCGAGGTCCGCACGCACACGGCCGTCGTGCTCGGGCGGGCGGAACAGGAGGGGGCGTCAGGTGTTCCGGCGGACCGCCCCTTCCGGGAGCTCGGACTGGACTCGCTGACCGGGGTCGAACTGCGCAACCGGCTCGGCGCCCTCTCCGGCCTCCGCCTGCCCGCGACCGCCGTGTTCGACCACCCGACCCCCCGCGCACTGGCCCGGCTCATCGCCGGAAGGCTGTTCCCCGACGAGCCGGCGGCGCCGGAACCGGCCCGTACCGGGGAGACCGAGAAGGAGACCGACGGCCCCGGCGCCAGCGACATCGACGACATGGACGTGGAGGACCTGCTGGGGCTCGCCCTGGCAGCCGACGACACCGCGCCCGAGGGTGAACAGGAGACGGTTGATGGCTATCAGTAACGATCAGGACAGCAAGCTCGTCGCGGCCCTGCGCGCCGCGCTCAAGAAGAACGAGCGACTGCGCGAGGAACTCGACCGCGCGCCGGAGCCGATCGCGATCGTCGGTATGGGCTGCCGTCTCCCCGGGGGGATAGACACCCCCGAAGCCCTGTGGGACCTGCTGGAGCGCGGCGGCGAGGCACTGGGCCCCCTGCCCTCCGACCGGGGCTGGGACCTGGACGCCCTCCTGGGCAAGGACGGGGAGGAGGGCGGGTCGGCCATGGCGCAGGGCGCGTTCCTCGACGACCCGGCCGCCTTCGACCCCGCCTTCTTCGGGATCTCCCCGAAGGAGGCCGAGGCGATGGACCCCCAGCAGCGGCTCCTCCTCGAAGTGGCCTGGGAGGCCGTCGAGAACGCGGGGATCCCGCCGCAGACCCTGGCCGGCGGAGACGCCGGCGTGTGGGTCGGGGCCATCGCGCAGGAGTACGGGCCCCGGCTGACCGAGGCGCCCGGCGACGGGTTCGCGATCACCGGCACCACCAACAGCGTCGCCTCCGGCCGGCTGTCCTACGTCCTGGGCCTGACCGGCCCCGCCGTCACGGTGGACACCGCCTGCTCCTCCTCTCTGGTGGCCGTGCATCTGGCCGTGCGGGCGCTGCGTGCCGATGAATGCTCACTCGCACTCGCCGGCGGGGCGACGGTGATGGCCACCCCCGGCGTCCTGACCGAGTTCACCCACCTCAGGGGCCTCGCCTCCGACGGCCGCTGCAAGGCCTTCGGGGCCGGGGCCGACGGCGCGGGCTTCTCGGAGGGGGCCGGAATGGTCGCGCTGGAGCGCCTGTCGGACGCGCGGCGCAACGGGCACCGGGTGCTGGCGGTGATCCGGGGCGGCGCGGTCAACCAGGACGGCGCCTCCAACGGCCTGACCGCGCCCAACGGCCCCTCCCAGGAGCGGGTCATCGCCCGCGCGCTGGAGGACGCCAGGCTCACCCCGGCCGACGTCGACCTCGTCGAGGCCCACGGGACCGGGACCGCGCTCGGCGACCCCATCGAGGCGCAGGCGCTGATCTCCGCCTACGGTCCGGGCCGGGCGGGCGATCACCCCCTGTGGCTGGGCTCGCTCAAGTCCAACCTCGGCCACCCCCAGGCGGCCGCAGGGATCGCCGGGCTCATCAAGCTCGTCCTCGCGCTGCGCCACGGGGTGCTGCCGCGGACGCTCCACGCCGACGAGCCCACCCCGCACGTGGACTGGTCCTCCGGCGCCGTGGAGCTCCTCACCGAGGCGCGGCCGTGGCCGGAGACCGGCCGCCCCCGGCGCGCGGCGGTCTCCTCCTTCGGGATGAGCGGCACCAACGCCCACCTCGTCCTGGAGCAGGCGCCCACGGAGGAGCGGTCCGGCGCTTCCGAGCCCGGCGCCCAGGACGCCCCCGTGCGCGCAGGTGCGGACCAGGCCGCCCGTCCGGCCGCGGAAAGCGGCCCCGGAGGGGCGGAGCGCGTCCGCGGCCCCGTGCTCTGGCCCCTGTCGGCGCGCGGCGGCGCGGCACTGGCCGACCAGGCCGCCCGTCTGCGCGACCGGGTCGGTGCGGATCCCGGTCTGGACCCGGTGGACGTGGGGTGGTCGCTGGCGACCACCCGCACGGCCTTCGACGACAGGGCCGTGGTGCTGGGCGACGGCCGTGCCGACCTCCTCGACGGGCTCCGGGCCCTCGCCGAGGGGCGTCCCACCCCTGCCGTGGTGACGGGGCGAGCTGCCCCCGACCGGATGCCCGTCCTCGTCTTCCCTGGTCAGGGTGGTCAGTGGGAGGGGATGGCGGTGGAGTTGTTGGATTCCTCACCGGTGTTCGCGGAGCGGATCGCGGAGTGTGAGCGGGCGTTGGCGCCGTATGTCGACTGGTCGCTGGTCTCGGTGTTGCGGGGGGAGGAGGGTGCGCCTTCGTTGGAGCGTGTGGACGTGGTGCAGCCGGTGTTGTGGGCGGTGATGGTCGCCCTGGCGCAGCTGTGGCTCTCGCACGGTCTGCGTCCGGCTGCGGTGGTGGGGCATTCGCAGGGGGAGGTGGCGGCGGCGTGTGTGTCGGGTGCGCTGTCGTTGGAGGACGGGGCGAGGGTGGCGGCGCTGCGCAGCCGGGCCCTCCTGGAGCTGTCCGGGACCGGCGCCATGGTCGCCGTCGCCCTTCCCGAGGCCCGGGTCCGCGAGGACCTGGACGCCTGGGACGGACGCCTGCACGTGGCCGTGGTCAACAGCCCCTCCTCGACCGTGATCGCCGGTGAGACGGAGGCGGTGGTCCGCCTGGCCAAGGACTACGAGGAGTCGGGGGTGCGTGTTCGTCGGATCGCGGTGGACTATGCCTCCCACACCCCGCATGTGGAGCGTTTGCGGGGGTCGTTGGCGTCGGCGTT